>CAYICW010000080.1:0-1514 GCA_964362025.1 Candidatus Woesearchaeota archaeon | reverse complement strand
GTTTCATACAAACTTTCCAGTTTCCTTAAACCTTTGTTTTGCCGCTCTACGTTGTATGACCAGAGAATTTACTATCTCTCCCCATTCTTCGGAAGTCATTGGTAATAATTCGTCACTTAATATTCTCCCATCCTTAGTGATAAGGTGGGGTTTAACAATAATTTCTATAGGGTTAGCCTTTTCATGAGCTATCGCTTCATGAAGGAAACCTATAGTCTCGTTTATGTCTTTTTTAGTAGATGGTAAAAAGTTGACTATTGTTCCTTTCTTGTATTTGTTACTGCGAAATTCTTCCTCTTGTTTTCTTCTCTGATTGTTTAACATTCTGGAAATGGTTGATGATCCAAAATTTTTCCAATAATGCTGGCCCCCTCTCCTTCCTTTTCTGTAGTGTTTATATATTTTTTTCTTCATATATAACCATACCTCCTAAGGCGAAGATTTGCTACTCTTTTGAATAATTTAGATGTTTTATGGGTTTGTTCGTTGAGTTTTTCTTTTTCCCTTTGTAAGTATAATTCATTTTCCTTTAACCTTTCTCTTAATGGTTCTAACCTATCTAACTCTCTGTTTATAAGTGCATTTTTGTATTCCTGCGATATTTCTTGAATAGCTTTTTCTGCACCAGATACATGTTGGGTTGTCCAACGTATAACATCCTTATTTTCTTTAAGTTCCCCCTCTACCTTATTTAATGCTGATTCTTGTCTTAATGGAGCGGGAATGTGTTTTAATTCTGTTCTGTGTAATGGTATCCCTATCACCAATTTGTTTTTTATATCTGGTGGAATAGCAGATAATTGTTCCGGAGTAACCCTTCTGTCAAGTAACTCTTGATCTAATTCTCTTCTGCGCTTCCCTAATTCTATTGTATTTCTTATTCTTATTTCTTCAAACAAATCTTTTGGAGATTTTGGGGTAGAACCATAATTCTTTTTGGTTTTGTCTAATCTTTTTTGTATTTGGTCTGTGAGTATTCTATGTGAATCGCGAATATCCTTATCCGTTAGTTTTCCTTCAGATAGTATTATATTTTTGAGACGTTTCCGGTGTTCTATTTCTTCATTTAGCCCGGAACGTTTATCGGTTTTACCTTCTTCTTCAAGATTATCAGCATATTCTCTAAAATTTCTTTTTGCTTCTTCTCTTCCTTCTTCAGTTAAATCTCTATCATAAATTTCCTGAGGATAAAGGTATATTGGTTTAAAATCCTGAACAAATTCATTTTTTCTTTGTCTTATAAATTCCTGAGCATCTTCATTGATAAGTTTTGAACGTCCTGAAAGCCCAACACCTATTGATTCATGGGGGTGTAGTCTACCCCCACCAACTCCAGAGTATATATCCTCTAATTTTTTATCAACTCCTCTCGAAGCAACAGATGAACCATAATTTTTTCTTGGATGGTTTCCTACTTTATGCCTTTGCTTCCAGGCTCTCTTCCTATACCTTCGTGCTTTTGCCCTATGAGTAATCCATCGTTTAGTCATAACAATATCTCCCAAGAACCAGAA
>CAYICW010000079.1:0-1523 GCA_964362025.1 Candidatus Woesearchaeota archaeon | reverse complement strand
GCAAGAGTTGTAAGCATAGAGGATAGTGTTACAGGGGATTCAAGAATAATAATAAGAGAGAATGGAAATATCCGGAATATAACCATAAAGGAATTTGTGAACAAAAAGATAGACGCAGAAGTAATGAGTTTGGATGAAAAAGGCAAGATGATATGGGTTAGGCCATCCAACTATATTAAACACCGGGTAAAAAAAGATATTTATGAAATTATAACATCCACTGGCAGGAAGATTAAAGCCACGGAAGACCATTCTCTATTTTCAATCGGAGAAAGGGGATTGGTTGAAATAAAACCCACCGAGTTAAAGGAGAATAAATCCTTCATAGCTGTTCCAAGAAGCCTGCCGATTTCGGGAATTGAAACCACGGAAATAAATCTTATAAAGCATCTTGATGCATTCAAAGATGATTTCTTGCATGGCAGTCCAGTCAAAGAATTACTATCAAAATATTCCCACAAAAAACTAAATATTGAAAAAGAAAGATTCAGATGGTGGAAAGAGAATTCAATCATAAAAGTAGATGAATTTTTGAAGATGAATATTAAGTTTTCACATGAAGAATTGAAGCAGCTTAAAATAAAAAGCAGGAATACTTCCTCAATTCCCGTAATCTTTGAAATTAGCAAGGAATTCTTGGAATTTTGCGGTTTATGGCTGGGGGATGGAAGCTATGATAATAGGAACAAGAACGCAGTTATAATTTCTAATGTTGATGGTGAGTGTATCGATGTATTTAAAAAAATTTCACTTTACCTGAGAGCAAATTATTCCACAATGAATGATGGGGGGGTTTCCCTTAGAATACACAGCACAATATTCTACAAATTCATGAAATATGTTTTAAAATTTGATGGTTATTCAGACACAAAGAAAGTCCCGGAATTTATAATAAATTTGTCAAATGAGCAAATAAGGCACTTCATAAGGGGATACTTCAGCGCTGATGGAACAATGAAGAAAAATGAAGTTTCTTGTTCTTCACAAAGCCATGAACTTCTTGAAGACTTGCAAACACTTTTCCTAAGATTGAATATAATATCCAGAATAAATGACTTTAATAGAAAAGACAAATGCCTTAGCATGTCCGTTTCATCATTGGAAAATATTGAAAAATTTAAAGAAATAGGATTTTTGCAGGAAAGAAAAAACAGCAGGCTGCTGAAATACAATCTGCAGGCACATCACACTTCTTCAGATGTCGTCCCCTTAAGCCATAATAAACTTTTTGAATTGAATAAAATAGCCACAATCAAACTTCAGCATCGTTATTTAAAAGGATTGCAGAATATCGGCAGAAATTACATGCAAAAAATAGCTCCCGCAGGCTCTGAATTTAATGATTTGTCCCATAATGATATTTTGTGGGATAAGGTCAGGTCAGTCAAAAGAATAAGTTCTGATGAAATTGAGGTTTTCGACTTGAGTATATCAAATTATGAAAAGTTCCTATGCAACAATATTTTTGTTCATAACACAAGGGAGCTGAATCTCCCACGGGAAAACTGGCTTCCAAGCGTTGT
>CAYICW010000078.1:0-1653 GCA_964362025.1 Candidatus Woesearchaeota archaeon | reverse complement strand
TTTTTCAATTTGTTTTATTATTTTTTCTTTTAATAGGCTATCTTTAATTTTAAGAAAAATTTGTTTAAATTCCTCTGTAAATGTAACATTCACCATTTTTTCATTTCTTTTATGAACTCATCAAAATCCATGGTTATTCCTTTGCCAGCCTCAATTCTCTCTCTGGCTTCTTCTGTCCTTCTGGCAAATTCAATATCTTCCTTGAACTGCTCGTCCATTTCGCTGGCTTTTTTAAGAATTATCTTATCATTAGATTTTATTATCATTAGTTTTTCCCCTTCTTTAAAACCTTTTCTCATACTGGTTGGAATGACTACCTGTCCTTTTGAACTTAGCCTTGTTATGTCTATTTCTATCATGGTAAGACATGTCTTACCGTCTATTTAAACTTTTTCTTTATTAATTATCTCACAAACTCCACATTCTTTAAATCACAACCCAAGATTTATTATTTCCTCTTTCACCAGCTTTTCAGCCTCGCGCAATGAAAAAGATACATCTGGATATTTAAATGATAATTTTTCTTTAATTTTTTCCAGAACATTCTCCCTTATGCGTTTCTTATCTTTGTCATTCCAATTATGCTGTTCTGAAATCTTTTCTGTTTGACTCCTGTATTCTACAACCTCAGAGCCCAAAAAATGCTTTGATTCCGGTTTATTGGTATGCTTAATCACGATTGCATGTACAATTGTATTCACCATCAATCTTATCAAGGACTCTATATCTTTATTTTTTCCCATTTTGGATTTTTTAATTCGATTTCCAAGCGATTAACAAACAAATTTAGATAATTTAAGGCCAGTCCTTTCTCTAACTCAGAGGCTTGATTGCTTCTTAATTTAGCAAGCAAATCTGCACCTAAAGCATTAATGAGATTTTTTTTTAATTCATAGTTATCCACTTTTTTATTCATTAATAACATAACGAGCATGGCATTTCTGATGGCATAATATATCTCATCTGCTCCTGAATAAATATCCAAACCCTCACTCCAATCCAATTTCATCCTTAAATCCAAACTGGAAAGATTTATCTTATCCGGAATCTTTAATTTCCCATAGATGGTTTTGGAATCCTTTAGTTGATAAATCAAGGATGGATTATTGGGATATTGACATAAAATCAAACTCTTTGTGTATAACTGAATATCTAAATTAAGATTTTTACTCTTCCCAGCCTTTTCTACTTTTTCCATCAACTCTCTTTTCTTTTTTTTGTCCTTTGTTGATACTTTTTTTGTTGCCACGATTATATCAATGTCTTTATACTCTTTGTAATTATTCTGCACTGCTGAACCACAAACGGTTATTGAGTCCACATAGGGGATATTCTTTAAAATAAGCTCCTTTATCTTCTTTTCAATTGACCTGGCATTTTGATTATATTCTATTTTGTTTAATATCGCATCTGCATTTATTTTGTTTATTTCCCTTAATTTAGGCCTAACAAATCTGCTTAATATATTTGATTCATTTTGGGTCAAACTAATTCCTTTCATTTTCTTGTTTATTATCTCCTTTTCTCTAACTGTTAATATTTTAACCATATAATACTAATTTGTATTAAGAGCTATTTAAACTTTTCGTTCAATTTTTTAAAAAATCAATCAATCTTCTATCTTTTTCTTCTTTATGTATTCATATGCAGAAA
>CAYICW010000077.1:0-1723 GCA_964362025.1 Candidatus Woesearchaeota archaeon | reverse complement strand
TTTCTTTTTTTAGAATATCAGAAAGAAAAAAAGAATCATCGCTTGGCTCGTAAATTTCAGATGAGGGCATTGCAATTTTAAGGAGAATTGCTTATTTTATAAATCTCACTAATAATTTTTCTTCTCAAATGAAGAGAATTTGCCCATTTTGAATGAGCATTCCAACCCTGAAAAATCCCAATCATTTTATCCTTATTGATTTCTCTATTTGCAAATCTCCTCACTTTAATTTCCATCTTCTTTACATTCCTTTTCCTCAAAAATTTGAAAAAATAGAAGTTCCTGAAGCCGACAAAATCAATCCCTCTTGAGAGAGGAATTATCCTTGATTTATCTGGATGGAGTTCAATTTTTAGCTCTTTGGAAAGGAAATTCTCTATATCTCCACGCCATATTGATAATTGCTTCTTGGAGGGGCTTAACAGAACAAAATCATCAACATATCTTAGATAATATCTCACCTTTAATTTGTTCTTGACAAAATAATCCAGCTTATTGAGATAAACATTTGCAAGAAACTGGGAAGTCAGGTTGCCCAACGGCATTCCTTTTCCGATTGGATTATCTGGGACATTATTATCAAGAATTTTTTCAATAAGCCAAACCACCTTTTTATCTGCTATCTTCTCTTTTATTATGTTCAGAATAACTTCGTGGTCAACTTTTTGAAAATAGTGTTTTATATCTGCTTTGAGACAATATCCTTTTATCTGATTTTTATTAAACCATCCTTTAAATTTGCCATTTCTTGAAACCTTTTTTATAAATTCATGAAATCTTTTCAAAGCAAACAGGTTTCCCTTTCCTTTTCTATTTGCACATGAATCATAAATAAAAATCTTTTCAAAAATCGGTCCTATGACTCTTACCAAAGCATGATGAACAATTCTATCCCTAAAATCAGATTTGCTGATTTTGCGAGTTTTTGGATCCCGCAAAATAAATGTATCCAATGGTCGCGGGGCATAAGTCTGGTTTTTTAGTTCATAGTGTAAAATTATTAGATTATCAGCTAAATTCTCCTCAAATTCAATAACATAATCTTTCCTCGTCTTTCCTTTTCTTGCTTTTTTATATGCAAAAAATAAATTCTCCATTGAATAAATTTCAGGATAAATATTGTTGAAAGTTCTCATTTAAAAGCTCGGTAAGCCAAGGCCATTCCAAAAGAATATCTGTTGTCATTGTTCTCGGAGTTATTAGCATTGACATTAAGCCTATTGTCAAAGTTGTTCGAGTTCAACTCAGCAACTCTCTTCTAGCCAACTAATTAAAAGCAAATCACCACCTTTTCAATTTTCACAAATATTATATATAAACGCTACCAATTGTCAGGGTTGAATTTCATGGTTTTTCAAGTTAATGAAAACACTATTAATTGACGTGTGGCCTTGGCAAAAGAAAAGAGTTATCTCTTCCCATACCAAGACAAAATATTAGAGTAAATCAAATGT
Source organism: Candidatus Woesearchaeota archaeon (assembly GCA_964362025.1). Classification (GTDB taxonomy): domain Archaea; phylum Nanobdellota; class Nanobdellia; order Pacearchaeales; family GW2011-AR1; genus JAGVNG01. Next base: position 269 of record CAYICW010000077.1, on the reverse strand, counting down.
TAAAAATCTTACTTATTTTTCGGCGCGACACCTGCGGTGTCTTTATCAAGCACCCCAAAAGAATATCTGTTGTCATTGTTCTCGGAGTAATAAGCATAGACATCAAGCCTAATGTCAAAGTAGTTCGAGTCCAACTCAGCAACCCTTGTTTGAGGTGAATCAACATTAAGCAATGCCCAAAAATTAGGTTTAAACCTGTAATGCTCTGAAGCTTTTGCTAATTTTTCAGCATTTTCTTCTCCGCCTGAAAATGCAATAACTCCTGTATT
>CAYICW010000076.1:0-1753 GCA_964362025.1 Candidatus Woesearchaeota archaeon | reverse complement strand
TTACTATAAACATCGCCAGAAGAAGGGCTGTAATTTTTAGATTGTGCTTCATTTTAGTTAAAGTAAAAAATAGCTTTTAAAGGTTAGTATGAAAAAAATTGATTATCCTTTTAAAAATTAAAGACCTTCTATTGTACCTGTTAATCTTGTAACACCGGTATTTTTAAAATTTGCAAGATAATCTAAAATTTCACACTGAAGTTCAGCTATTTTATTGAACAATGTAGAATCTACCTTTTGTAATTGCCTAATTTGACTTTGTACAGAATCTTCTAATCCTAAAGGCAAAATAATGCCTATACATCCTTCGAGAGATTTTTTATCATCATCTTTCATTTTTTTTCTAAATCTTCCAGAGAACCCAGAATAATGAGATTTAATTCTTTGAAATTCATCTCTAATCTCTCTATATCTCTCCTCTGCTTGCTCTAAAGTTAAGCCAGAATAGTATGTTAAAGGTCTTACCATAAAAATTCAAATTAATAAAAGGTTTATAAATTTTTGTATATTAAAAATTACCTCAGCCTCAGAGTTTCCAGAACACGAGGAACATTGGTTTCAACATGGTTCAGCTTGTAAAGAGCAGAGGCAAGGTCAAGGCATTTGGAAACTTCTCCGTGATTTATCATTATTCTTTTTGGCTTTGGCCGCATGTTATTGAAGAAGCTGATTATTTCGTTTCTTCCAGCATGCGCAGAAAGGCCGGCTATGGTGTGGACTTCCATGTTGATTTTAACGTCTTCTTCGTGGCCTTCAAGCATCATCTTTGTTTCTTTAAGCCCTTCCTGCACCTGTCTTCCAAGGGAGCCCACGCCCTGATAACAGACAAAGACTATGGAATTTTTTTCGTTTCCTGCGAATTCCCTGAAGTATTCCACGCTGGCTCCGCCGACAAGCATTCCGGAAGTCGCAAGAACAACACAAGGACCTCCTTCAATGACTTTTTTTCTTTCCTGGTGACTGCCTACGCGGGAAAAGATTTCTGAAATAAAAGGGTTTTTGTCCTGGAATATAGAAGCCCTGACCTTGCTGCTCAAAAAATCCGGATAAGCTGTATGAATTGCATTTATATCCCATATCATTCCGTCTATGTAAACAGGTATATTTTTCATCTTGCCTTCTTTTATGGCATCCTCTATTATAAGCATCGTTTCCTGCGCTCTTCCAAGACCAAGCTCGGGTATCAGGACCTTGCCGCCGCGGTTTATCGTTTTGTTGATTATTTCCAGCATCTTTTCCTCTGATTCCAGCCTCGGAGGAAGGATATCTGTCTTAGCTCCATAAGTTGCTTCTGTCAGGACAGATTCTATTCTCGGGAAAGTTGTTACGGCAGGATCAAGAAGCCTTGTCCTTGCATACTTGTAATCTGCAGTGTATAGGAAATTATGCAAACCATTTCCTATGTTAAAGTGAACCATCGCGCTTCCGAGTGCATGGCCTGAATTGTAAAAAGTTATTCTTATGTCAGGGGCTATGTCTGTAACCTCATTAAAATTCAAAACAACAGCATGTTTTACCATTTCCTTTATGTCTTTGGAGCTGTATAGCGGGGTTGCCGCCTGTTTGTAAGCAACGCCAATGAAATCCAGGCAAAGAAGTGCAGCCAGGTCCACCGTCGGAGATGTCATATAGACAGGACCCCTGTATCCCATCTTGTAAATGTAAGGAAGCAGGCCCACGTGATCGAGATGAGCGTGACTCAAAATAATTGCATCAAGCTGTCTTATGTCGAATTCAGGTATATCGAAATAAG
>CAYICW010000075.1:0-2044 GCA_964362025.1 Candidatus Woesearchaeota archaeon | reverse complement strand
TGATGGGGTATTTTAGTTACCTCCTATTTTAATTAGAGATAATCTTGACATAATACAAAAGAACAAATGATAATTATAAAGTTTGTGATGTTTTAGTTAGATATTTTTATCTATCTTTTCAGCAATAATTCAATCTTTTTTGGATTTCTTCCGGAGTTTTCATGAAATAAAACTACGTAGAAACTCAACGCTTTAATAAGAGTTCGATTTTCTTTGGATTTCTTTTTATTTCCTTGACTATTGTTGCAGGCCCTATGATTGTCACAGCCCCTATGTCCCCGCCGGCGATTGCGCTCACGAGATTTTTTCTGAATTTGCCAAAAAGTCCTTCATTATTGTTGCCGGAAATTACAGCCAGTTCAACTCCTTTGAAGCTTTTTACATGCCCTATGATTGCCATGGTGTCTCCTATGAGCCTTGTCTCTTCCTCGGGCTCAAGCCTTCCCTGCAGAATCAAAATATTATTTCCGAGGATTATATTAAGAATTTTTCTGATTCTCTGGTTGCTGTCCAGACTCCTTATCTCTGAGTAAGGAAGAAACTGGATGCTGAATCCCTTGATTTTCCCCAATTTTCTTTTCACCATTGTCTTTTCCTCGCTATTGTCCTTGTTATTTTAATATATATTTTTGGGATATATAGTTTTTAATGTTTACTTTATTTTATACTGTTACCTTTGTTTTAATTGACTAAATCCTTTTAATTTATTTTTAATATCAAATTTATTCAGCATTATCATTTTTCATGCTTTTTTTGCCAGCTTGAATATTGATTCATAAAACTCCTCCAGGTTTTTCCCGTATTTTGCGCTTATTCCCACAACTTCATATTCCGGAAATGCCGATTCTATCTTTTTAATGCTGGATTTTCTCAGGTCAATTTTATTTGCAACTATAAGCACGGGAATCTTTCTTGCCACCAGATTCCCTATTATCGTAAGATTAACCTGGTTGTAAGGATTCTCCGTCGCATCAAGGACAATCACAACGACATCCATGTCGTCAAGCCATTTTATACTTTCAATAACCCCCTGCGTGGCCTCCTTTGCCCTTTGCTTTGCCTCTTTCTTTTTCAGCCTGTATTTGAGGAAGTCTTCGTAGTCTATTTTTGTTGTTATTCCTGGAGTGTCTACGATCTTGAATATCATTTTTTTCCCTTTGTAATCTATCTGCACTTTCTCCTTGAACTGAATAGTCCTGGTCTCATGGGGGATTTTGCTTACTTTCCCTATCTCCTCTCCTGTGAAATCCTTGCAGATTCTGTTGGCTAGACTTGTTTTTCCTCCATTCGGGGGTCCGTAGAATCCCAGTTTAAGCTCTCTTTTTGTCCTAAAAATGCCGGAAAATATTTTTATGAAAAAATTCTTAAGAGTGTTTACCACCATATTAAGGGTTTGTCAAAAAGGTTTATTAACTTTTTCGTGATTGGACTGCCCATTTTTAATTATTCGTTTTTCCCCCGCTCCCTCCCCTTCTTTCTGTCAGTTTTCTTATCGGGATTATTTCCAGCATTCCTGTAATTCTTCCGGAATATTTTCTCATCACATACCTTATCCTCTCAGAACTCCATCCTGCTTTCTTCAGATTTTCCTCTATCGCCCTGTTCTCAAGCCCCTTTTTCCTGGCGTTGTTTACATAATTCACCATATTGTAAAGGTCATTCTTATTTTTGAAAAGATAGTTCTCATACTTTCTCCTGTACCATTCCTGAAGTATCATATATACTATGACTCCAATGAAAAGGAGCAAGAAGATTATGAGAACAAAGGCTTTCCATCTGGGCTTTTCTTCAGGAAGAACTTCTTCTACAACAATCAGCCTGCTTATTGCAGGAGATATGAATACTGGAAGATTTGCGAAATCAATGTCTTCTATAGTTGAAAAAGAGACAGACTCGTCTCCCTTGAGGTTGATATAGATATATCCTGATCCAGATTCCACGTTGGATTCCGCGTCTGTCTTGAATCCTTCCAGCTCCGGAATAATCAGGTAATAATCATAAGGTATGTCTCTTTTTTCATCAACGTCTATTTGAAAGATTCTTA
>CAYICW010000074.1:0-2130 GCA_964362025.1 Candidatus Woesearchaeota archaeon | reverse complement strand
GGCATTGCTTTGGTTGTTAACGAGTCTTCTAATTCAATAAAATCACTCTTTTTTATATCAACAAAATGGTAATTTTTTATTTGCGCCTTCATTACATCTTTTTTAGGAGATTCTACATTTAAAATAATAAAGGCTTCTTCATTTAATAGATATACTTCGCCTATATGATTATCCCCATAGTTAAATCGCACTCGCGCTCTTTGAATTTCAGCTCCGCGTCTTCTTTGAATGAATTCCATCATTGTTGACATGAAGACATTTGCGCTCTTCCGCACTTTTTCTATTTCTTCTTTTGTTAATTTTTTATTATCATAATCTTTCTTTGCTTTATCGACTGTTTTGATTATATCTAATAATCGTTCTGGCAGCATGTGCTTTTTGATTAATTCTTTGAATCCTTTTTCTATTGGTCCTTTTATTTTTTCTAGCTCTAGGACGTCTTTCGCTAACTTATTGCAGTTATTGTAGATCTCAAGGATTGTTTGCGCTTCTCTCTTCTTTTCTATTTGATTGAAAAGCTTCTTGATTCTCTGCATGTAATCACTCGATTCTTTTAACAATTCGTCAATTTGCTTTCCTGAAATGTTATTTGCTTTTCCGTGCTCGATATCTTTAAAAATTTTAAATAGCTTTTCTAAGATAATTACGTATTTCTTTTCTAAGATTTTTTCTTTATTTACGAATATTTCCTCCATTAATCTTATTGTTTCTCGATGTGTTGGAGGAGCGACGCCGTATAACATTAATGCGGCTTGTGCTGGATTTAAGACTCCATAGTACAAATCTTGTCCGACAACGTTGATTAACCTGTCACGCGCTAATTCTATTGATTTTTCTCCTAAGTTCATGTGCATATCAATTGATTCAGGGCTTGGTCTAATACGACCCATTTTTAATAATAATTTCCAGGGCATGAAGACTCCACGGTCATATAATGGAACACCGTCTCTTAAAAATGTGAAAATGACTGGAGAGGCATCTTTGACACTTTCCCAGAAATCTGTTAAAATGTAGACTTGGATGTGGAATGCTTTTTTTACTCTTGTTATGTCAGAAGCCTGATAACCCATTTGGATAATAATGGCTCGTAATTTATCTTTTAACTCGTAGCGGGACATTTTTTTAACGTCTGTATCGTCTACAATAATATACACATCAATGTCGTGGCTTTTTTCTCCTCTGAATAATGAACCTGCTGCGATATAACTGACGATATATTTATCGAATTTCTTTAAGACCATTGTTTTATGGACTTCAGAAATCATTAATGCAGCTAACATGTCTGCAGGATCATAAACAATTAATGAACTGCTAATGAGCTCTAATAATTTGTATTTTCCATCGTAGAAGTTTTCAACTAATTCATTTTTTAGTAACACGTCTGGTTTTATATTATCGTCAATGTCCTTTGCTATTTTTTCTATGACGCTGAATAATTTATCTCTTAACCCTAGTTTTTCTAACCCTTTAGAATCTGAATCGTCAATAACTATGAAAACATCTAAATTTTTATCTTTCTCTTTTTCTGGAGGCAATAATGCGATTCCGAGAACGTATTTATCGAACTTATTTAGCAGTTCTTTTTTGAATTTTTCCAGTTTGTTCTTTATTTGATCTGTTTTCTCCTTTGAAACTGGTAAAGAAGTAGGGGCATTTTCTTCAGGCATAGTGATGAATTTGAATGTTTACTTAATAAACCTTTTGGTCTTTTAAAGCTTAAACACCGCTATAAATAAAAATATTGAAATCTTTGACTTTTTCATGATTACGGAACATAAATTCGGCTCTTTTGTTGTTGATGGAAAAAAGCATTTAGGAGATCTGAAAATTATAGACGGCCGTACTCGATTTTGGGATAGGAAAAAACATTCTGTTTCTTTTGAGGATGTTAAGGAAATTCTTGATAGCCGACCCGAGGTTTTTGTGATTGGGACTGGGAATTCTGGTTATCTTATTGTACCTCCTGAAATTAAAGACTATATTTATTCTAGAAGAATTCAATTGTTTATTGATACGAATGAGAAGGCTATTCAGAAATATAATAATTCTTTGTTGCAGAGTAAGAGAACGTGTGCGTTGTTTCATGCGACGTGCTGATAGCAAATTATTTAAAGGTTTATCGTGATTTTT
>CAYICW010000073.1:0-2274 GCA_964362025.1 Candidatus Woesearchaeota archaeon | reverse complement strand
ATGGGATTAAGAAACGCAGCAAAATTAATGAAGATAAGGAGAAAATTCAAGTGGAAAGACAAGAGTTACAAAGTGAAGACTCTCGGGCTTTATGCAAAATCAGACCCGCTTGAAGGAGCAAATCAGGCAAAAGGAATAGTTCTTCAAAAAGTCCAAAAAGAGGCAAGACAGCCAAACTCTGGAATGAGGAAATGCTGCAAGGTTCAGCTCACAAAAAACGGAAAAACAGTAACTGCATTCATTCCCGGAAATCTTGCGCAGAAATTCATAGACGAACACGATGAAGTTTTAATAGAAAGAATTGGCGGAAGACAGGGAAGAATAAAAGGAGACATTCCAGGAATAAGATTCCAGGTTATTCAAGTAAATGACCAGCCGCTCAGAGCATTGTGGAAGGGCTGGATAGAGAAAGGTAGAAGATGATGAAACAAAAAATAAATAATTGTTCCTGCGATGGTCTGATACAGACACATCGGAAGGGTAGAGGATAAAATGGTTGATTTAGAGGAGGTTGCTGATGAAACTAACGCTGATATCGCAATCAGTTTCAAGGTTAAGGATGAGAGATATTCTAAAGTACTGGATTGGGGAGAGATTAACCCTATTGAAGGAACTTGGGAAATACTAGAGTCTGACGAAATAAAAGGTTATAGATATATTGAATTTAATAAATATAATGGCAAAATAATCTATGAAGAAAGAAATAAATTAAATGGAGAGTCAATTTAAAAATTAAAATGACAGACGACGATAAAAAACCAATGGAATTCAAGATATTTGACATGTATGATGTAAGCGAGATTAAAATAGAGGACCCTGGACTACGAGCAGTTATAAACTTACAACCAAAGCTCATTGTAAAAAGCCAGGGAAGAAATGTTTCGAAAATGGGACAGGTAAAAGTCAATATTGTTGAAAGACTAATGAACAGGTTAGGAGTTGCAGGACATCGGGGAAAGAAACACAAGATAATAATGGGAAGAAGCACTGGAAAATATACAAAGAATATGGGAATAGTTCTCGAAGCATTCAAGATAATTGAAGATAAGACAAAGAAAAATCCAATTGCAGTTTTGGTAAGCGCAATAGAAAACGCTGCTCCAAGGGATGAAATCACCGTGATAGAATACGGCGGAGCAAGATATCCTCAGGCAGTTGATGTTTCTCCGATAAGAAGGGTTAATCTTGCATTAAGGAACATAATCCACGGGGCTGGTGACAGGGCTTTTGGAAAAAAGAAAACAATTGTTCAGGGCTTGGTTGAGGAAATAATTCTTGCTTCTGAGAAAAATGGAGAGAGTTTGGCAATTAAGAAGAGAAATGAGGCGGAAAAACAGGCCGATTCTGCGAGATAATTACTCTTGTTTCTACACTTACTCATTATCATTCGCAAAGGGAAACAGGTTGACAGCACAAGGTAATCAATACAAAATAAAATTTCCCTCTTTGTCAAGTACAGCAATAAGGAGATGCTTTCTTTCTTCTAATCCATCAAAACAAACATCATAACCTTTTCGAAGATGCCTTATTCCCTCTTCTAATTCCACTTTACAACCTTCACAATTAGGTATCATTTCCTATTTCCTTCTTTATATCATTTAGTTTTCTTGGATTTAAGCTAATATGAATTTCTCCTGTGCTCATCTTTGAAAGCAAATATCCTTCTTTAATCAAATTTTTGATTTCTTCTTTGATTTCCTTTAATATTGAAGGAGGAAAGCCTTTCATAGCATTTCTGATTTCAGTATGTCTTCCTCCGATGTATCTATGCCTGAAAAGTTTCTTTATGATAGCCTTTCTAATAGACATAGATAATTATATAATTATAATTTTTTATAACTTACTATGTCAGAACTATTTCACTAAAGGTAATTTAAAATCCAAAATAGTAAAATATTTAAACAGCAAAAAATTATATAACAGATGGAAAAATCATCTTTTACCTTGGTATTTGGAGAATCTCCGTTTGTAAAGGTGCTGGATTTTTTTCTTACTTTTGAAGATTTTGATTATCCCATCTCATTTATAGCAAAGGAAACCGAGACAAAATGGGAAACAACAGAGAAAGTTATTGAAATATTGATTAAAAAAGGCTTTGTTAAAAAAACAAGAAAACTTGGAAAAGCTTGGCTTTACGGGCTTAACAAAGAAAACAATCTGACTAAACTACTAATTGATATTGATATGAAAATTTCAGATTTCTATATAAATGAAAGCCTCAAAAGACAAAAGACGGGGTTTGCTAAAAAACAGGCTGATAGCGCAAGGTAAGAT
>CAYICW010000072.1:0-2358 GCA_964362025.1 Candidatus Woesearchaeota archaeon | reverse complement strand
GCAGCTCATTCATTTATTATTTTTATTGAATTAAGGAGATAAAATTAGAATTCCTGAAAATCTGAAAGCTGCTTCAGGTGGCCCTTTTTCTTAAGAAAAAATACTTGAGTTGGAGTGTATTTGTATATAACGTCCCCTTTTTCATCACCGCTGTACTCCCAAGGCTCGACAATTACAATGTCGCCTTCCCTGACCCATAATTTTCTTGTCAATCTGCCGGGGATTCTGCAAACACGCGTTTTGCCGTCCAGGCACCTTACTCTCATCCTTGACCCCCCTAGCCTTTGCTCGATAATTCCAAAAGTTTCCCTGCCTCTTGGAAGATGAATCCTAGAAATTTCCTGCTGGATTTGCTCCTGCTTTTGCTGCTCTTCTTTCTTCCTGCTCATTGATAAAACTGAATGCTGGTTGGTTTATATATGTTTCTATAGAAAACTTTATTAAGTAGGATGGCAATGTTTATAGTATGGCACAAACAATAAATGTGAGCAAAGAAGCAATATTGGATCTTGTTAGAGTAAAGGACGAATTTGATGTAATAATAGAATCCTTAGAATTGATGGCAGATAAAGAGTTTATGGATTCTTACAAAAAATCCAAGGAGCAGATTAAAAAGAGGGAATTTGCTGATTGGAATGAATTATAAAATTCTTCCTACGAAAGAGTTCTATAAAGATTTTAAGAAGCTTGATAAGCAGTTTCAGGAAAGAGTTAAAAATAAGGTTGGAGAAGTGGCTGAAGACCCGACAAGATATAAGCATTTACATTATGATTTAAGCGGAAGCTGCAGGCTATGGATTGGGAAGCTTAGGATAATATTCTCTTATGACACCAATAAAAAAGAGATTTATTTAGAGAAGATTATTTTCGGGCATAATTATAAAGCGTAATAAATGCATGGTTAAATTTTCTATATAAAACACAAATTTATATAAACTGCGCTGATTTTCCAAAAACGATGAAACGCTTGAATCTTCCCAAAGAGAGAACATTTATAGGACCTGCCTTGCTGTGGAAAAGGATTGCTGCTTTTTTTATAGACATGATGATAATAAACCTAATTGTTTTATTTCCATTCAGGAGCCTGTTCCAGAACATTATTCCAAAGGATTATTCCTTTTCAGAAGCGTACAAGTTTTTAAGCAGCAGCACTAATTATGCAGGATTCATGACCTCAGTTTCCTTTATAATGTCTGTTTTGATAATTTTGTATTTTTTAATGCTGGAAAAGAAAATGAGTCAAACAATAGGAAAAATGCTTATGAAAATTTATGTTGCAAGCGACAACAATACCTTAAAGGCATGGCAGTTATTAATAAGAAATCTTGTGTTTATACCCATATTCCCGTTTGTCTTATTGTGGATTTTAGACCCATTGTTCATGTTTTTCACAAAAACAAGCCAAAGATTAAGCGAGATATTAAGCAAAACAAGGGTTGTGGAAAGGTACAGCCTGCAGCAATAAATTTAAGGCATGCTATAAATTTTGGTGGTGCAAATGACAGCAGAGCAAAAGGTTTTTTTATTAAGGGTGGATGTGATGGCAAACAACATACAAACATCAATGAAAACCCAGAATGTGACCCCGCAGGAGGCAATTGGGTTTTTGGAAATGGCAAAGGACCAGATACTTGACAACTTAAAGCAGGGAAGAAAGGACATATTCCAGGCTTTCAAGAAGGAAGGTGAGCAGTAATGAAGGAAAATATGCCAAGCTTCAGATGGGGCTATGCAATATTCGTCCTGTTTTTGCTAAGCATACTTGGATTCATTGCAATTGGGATAATTTCATTATTTGTCGGCATTGATGTTGAAAGTTTAAGCGGCAATGTTGCTTTGATACCAATAGAAGGTGTCATAGTGGGGTCTGAAGATTCTGAATTTCTTTTTGAAAGTGTAACAGCCTCTAAAGATGCAGTGAAGTTCATAGAAAAGGCTGACAAAAATCCAAGCATCAAGGCAATAATATTGGAGATAAACAGCCCAGGCGGCTCAGCAGTCGCATCAGAGGAAATTGCAAATGCCGTCAGGAAAACAAACAAAACAACTGTTGCATGGATAAGGGAAACAGGGGCATCCGGCGCTTACTGGGTTGCATCTGCTGCTGATTACATAGTTGCCAACAGGGTTTCAGTAACAGGCTCAATTGGGGTTATTGCATCTTACCTTGAATTTCCTGGCTTGCTGGAAAGGTACAATGTAACTTACCAAAGACTGGTTTCTGGCAAATACAAGGACATAGGAAGCCCTTACAAGGAGATGACGGCCGAGGAAAAAATAATATTCCAGGAAAATCTGGATTCCATAAGGGATTATTTTGTAAATGAAGTTGCAAAAAACAGGAACTTAAACAAAAAA
>CAYICW010000071.1:0-2378 GCA_964362025.1 Candidatus Woesearchaeota archaeon | reverse complement strand
CATTGCAATAATAAATAAAAGGAGTTTAAAAAATATTCCTAATTATCTTCTTTAAATATATCTTTCAGGAAATCTTCATCATTTTCAAAATCATCCTCATCAGAATCCTTAACTTTCCTTTCTTCAAAAGGAGATTTTTCCATTTGAAATTTAAGTCATTAAAATATATAAATCTATGCAAAGAATTCTGATTCTATTCCGATTGTAAAGAAAATTTATAAACTAATTTTTATTATTTTGCATATGAACCAGACAATTGACTTTGTTCTTGATATGTTCAAGAAAAATAGGAAGCAGCTAACTACTATTATTGCAGTCGCAACTTTAGGGGCTATTTTGGCTGTAATAATTCCATATATTTATGGTAGGCTTTTTGATTTGGCTATAATTCCAGATACAGAAACGAATGTCTTGTTTTCTCTTGTGGGGGTATGGCTTTTTCTGAGTCTGTTTTCAACATATATTTCAAACAGGACAGGATATATGGGGGAAGTTCTTGGCACAAAGATGTCCCTAGAAGCGGAATCAGAAGCATATTCACATTTTCTGACACTTCCAATCTTATTTCATAAGAAAGAGCAAAGGGGCGGGGTTCTTCAAAAAATTTCAAGGGCTTCTTGGTCACTTAAGGATTTAATTTCCATTGTTTCTGATGTATTGCCCCAAATGTTAATGTTGCTGTTTTCACTTATAGTTATGATTATAATACAATGGCAAATTGCCCTGATAGTTCTGGTTTCATTTATTATTTACGCCATTTTAACCATTAAATTTGTAAAGCCGGAAATGGCTGCCCAAAAAAAGGAGAATATGGCTTTTGAGAAGCAATACGGGAATGTATATGACAAGTTGTATAATGTTTTTCTCGTAAAGAATTTTGTAATGGAAGATAAAGAAAGAGAAAGCTTTTTCAAATCTCTTATTGGTAAAATTCTTCCCGCAGTTAAATATGCTGCAGAGAAATCAAGAAAAGTTTCAATTATGCAGGGAATTGTTTATAGCATGGGTTTTGTATCAGTATTAGGATTTGCAATTTTCTTTTTGAGGGAAGGAAAAATAACTCCAGGTCAGTTTGTTATGTTTTTTGGATACATAAATCTGGCATTTGGCCCATTCAGATTCTTTGGAAGTCTTTATAGAAGATATAAAAGGGCTGCAGTTGCCATAAAGAGATTTTTGAAATTGAAAGCGATTGTGCCTGAGAAAATGAGCCATGGAGATAAAATATTAAATTCAATCAAAGGAGAAATATTCTTTGATAATATTGATTTTGGCTATCTCAAAAATAAACTTGTTCTGAAAAATATTAATCTAAAAATAAAACCTGGCGAAACAATTGCATTAGTCGGAAAAAGTGGAGTGGGAAAAACAACTTTAGCTGAATTAGTTATGGGATATTATCAGCCAAAAAGAGGAAAAATAAAATTAGATGGAATAGATATTTCTGAATTGCAGTTAAAATGGCTTAGGAATCAGATTGCAATAGTCCCTCAAGATTTGAATCTCTTTAATGATCTCCTCATAAATAATTTAAGATATGCAAATCCAAAGGCAACAGAGAAAGAAATTGTTGAAGCCGCAAAAGCTGCTTCTGCGGATGAGTTTATAAACAAACTTCCTAAAAAATATCACACTAAAGTCGGAGAAGAAGGGATAAAGCTTTCTATGGGGCAAAGACAAAGAATAGCCATTGCAATGGCTTTCTTGAAAAATCCAAAAATATTGATACTTGACGAACCAACCGCTGCATTGGACGCAGAATCTGAAAAAAAAGTTCAGGAAGGGATTCTAAGGCTCATTAAAGGAAAAACAACATTGATAATTGCACACAGATTTTCAACTGTCAAGAATGCTAACAAAATTGTGGTTCTGGACAAGGGAAAAATAGCTGAATTTGGGAACCATGAAGAACTTATGAAAAAGAAAGGAATTTATTACTCTCTTTATACATTACAAAAAGGTCTTGACTGAATAAAATTTGCGAAATTCTTATAAATGTCCCTGCATTGAATTAAATATGGCATTTTTTGGAATTGGGAGAAAAGATAAGGTCATTGATTGGAGTCAGGGATATGGAAAAAAGAGCGAAACTAAAAAATCTGAAAAACCAACAGACAGGGAAGAGGCTTCTGACGCCTTTGGCGTTCTTGGAAATCTGGCTTCGGGCTCTTCTTCAAACTCATCAGGAAGCTCTGATAATGGCGAATTCTCCGGCACAGTGGAAGAAAACAGGAAAAAACTGAGCAAGAGACTGCTTGACATAACAAACAAGCTTGATGAGATATCAACCCAAATTTATCATCTTCAGCAGAGGGTTGAGCTTCTTGAAAGAAAAGCTGGCGTGAAAGGCGGAATATAACTAGATTTATTAATATGGA
>CAYICW010000070.1:0-2396 GCA_964362025.1 Candidatus Woesearchaeota archaeon | reverse complement strand
GGCCAGAAAAGCGCTTTCAAAACCCCGAGAACTCCGTTCCAGAACCCCGTTGCCTGTTGCAGATAGTAAACCAAGGCACCAAGAAATCCAAGGCAATAAGCCCATCCGCCAGATCCTCTGCCATGATGCCAGCACCAGGGTCCGCATTTATGGTCTTTCCATTTCCAATTCTTTCCGTCTGCCTTTATGTTTATCTCAACATTTTTGTTTCTTTTTGCCATAGTTGTTAAGGGGGAAGGGGATTTTTAAAGATTGTGTGATAGTTTTAATTTTCCCACATTTCTATAGTTTTATTTACTAAAGAGTCTAAGAAACTTTCCCTATAAACAATGAGAAGCCTGATTATATTTTCTCTGTTTGAAACCAACTGGTAAATACCCTTCTTGTTTTTTGCAATCAGTTTTTTATTTGAAAGTTTTCCTAAATGCCAGCTTATGGTTGCAGGAGAAAGCCCTGTGAATCTTACGAGGTCTTTGTTGGTGCGCTCCTTTGATGTTGCAAGCAACGCCAGGATTTTTCTTATGCTTCCCTGCCGCAAAAGACCTAGAATTTCATGGTTTTCTTTTCCAAAGTCCTTTGGAAAATATCTTATACTATTCCCATCTTTTTTCTCTATCAAAATATCTTTTTTTACAAGAAAATTAATATGATATTTCAAAGTTCCATAAGGCATTCTGATTTTTCTTTCAATTTCCCTGAAATGATATCCTGGATTGATTCTTACTAGGTCGTATATCTTTCTCCTGTTCTCGAGACTAATGGCTTCTAGGGCTTTGTGATTCAGATTTTCATAAGGCATTTTTACTCCTACTTTTTTAATACCCCGTAGAAAAAACTCAGCATCACAAAGAAGTCAAGGATTGGTGTCACCGGATCTATTCCGCGAATCTCAGGAAAAAAGAGCTCATAGCCAACAAGAAAGCTTCTTACTGCAAAAAGAGCAAATGCCAAACCCACAAAAATCAGCCTATCTCTTTTGTCTCTCTTATATGCAGCAAAAGTCACTGAAGCAAGTATTGTCGCCAGGATTCCGTTTATGAATCCTATGAGTTTCTCAGCCTCAAATTTACCAATTGCAGGTGCAGGCTCTGCTTCAACTTCCTTTGCAAGCACAAATACAACGCTTGAGATCAGCAGAAAAGCCACAACCATCCACATATATGTACTTTTTGCCATGAGAATAAAAAACAACCTCTTTTTTTAAGGCTATTGGTTCAGTTATCGAATAAGAGTATCAAAAAAATTAAAAATCAGTCCTTGTCAAATTTGCCGTCAGATTCATAGCCAAGAACATTGAAATTCTCGTCAAGGTGGACATCTATTTCTGTTCCACTATTCAAAGTTATTTCAATTTCGTAGTAGCCTTCTTCATCTCCGACTTCTGTGTCTGTAACTTTTCCCTCACCTATGTATGCGAGAGCTACTGCACTGGCTCTTTCCAAGGCATTTCCTGTTATTGGAACATCTGCTGGCTCTGTTCCTTCGTCTGCTTCATCTTCCAAGACATAAGAGGCTTCTCCAGTGAGAACAGCTTGACTAACATGGTTTCCGCTGTTCACAGCTGTAATGAATGCACCAGCCATTCCTAAGAAAACCACAGCAAGAACTGAAAGCAAAACTTTATCGCTTGTTTTTACCATATTACCTCCTTTCATCTTGTTCTTCATGAAAATTATTGTGAATTATTCTTTAAATATGCCATAGTTCAATTATCGAATAGAGAATTATTAAGTTTTTTTGTGTTCTTCTTCCGGATAGAATTTGGATAATGCTTATTTCAAAAGATTTTTACAAGACTGAAATGGAGAATATTGCCAGATTTAAAGGCACTGAACTCAATGTAGGAATCATTCCTATGGCTATTCTTTATCTTTTGGTTGTTGTTGGAACAATTTATTTTGTCAATCCAAAACCAGGAGTTGAAATTATATTTAATCTCTAATCTTTTCAAAACAATCTGGACAATAGATACTATCTCCATTATCCCTACTGCAATCATCACAAACATATTTTCCACATTTTTGACATCTATCAATGGATGAAAAGAAACCACCTTTGACTTCATCTCCACAAACCGAACAAACCTTTGTCATGTTATTTTTCCTATCTTTTTGACGTGATTGAGTTAGGAAAATAGGATTTTTAAGTGTTATGCGGGGGTTGCAGGTGAGGATAATGTTTAATATTAAATTAAACCAAATATTCTATCTTCAACATATTTCAAAAAATAGCTTCTGTTTTTCCCCTGTTTACCTATTATTATCTTTTTAATAGTTTTTCTAAAATATTCCTCTATTAATAAAAAGGTATCTTCTAATTTTTCTTTATTAAATGAAGAACCATGAACTATTTTACTTCTCAAAATATAAGCCTCTTTTATTTTTTTAAATGCTTTT
>CAYICW010000069.1:0-2599 GCA_964362025.1 Candidatus Woesearchaeota archaeon | reverse complement strand
AGGAACTTGCAAAGCATCAGGAACTTTCAAGAACAGCATCGGCAGGAAAATTCAAATCAGGATTGGCAGACCATTCAGATAAAACAATAAAGCTGCACACGGCGACTCATCTGCTAAATGAATCTCTGAGAAAAGTTCTTGGCTCGGAAGTAAAACAGCGGGGCTCAAACATAACACCTGAAAGATTAAGATTTGATTTTAACTTTCCGAGAAAACTGACCGACAAGGAAATTAAGGAAGTTGAAAGATTGGTTAATAATAAAATAAAAGAAGGCTTGGAGGTTAAAAGAAATGAAATGGAATTAAAAGATGCGATGAAGTCGGGGGCTCAGGCTGAATTCGGAATGAAGTATCCGGAAAAAGTTTCAGTATATTCCGTGGGAGATTTCTCTAAGGAAATATGCACGGGTCCTCATGTAAAAAACACAAAGGAAATCGGAAAATTCAAGATAATAAAAGAAGAGTCTTCCGCAGCAGGCGTAAGAAGAATCAAGGCAGTAGTTGAATAATCGGCAAAATTATTTCTTCTTCATAAACCTTTTAATAAATTCTTCTGTTGTGAAAATCTTTATTTTTTTCTGTTCTTTAAAATGCTTATCATTTGACCAAATATTTGAATTTAAGGCCATTGCACATGCCAAAAAAGGGACATCATCTGAATCCTTAATTAGCCTTTTTGCTCTGCCAGTATAGGAAACATATTCATCTAATGGGATTATAATCACATATTCAAAGATTTTCTTTAAGGTAGAGTCAAATTGTTTTTCAGTAAGAGAAGATTTCTTACAAACATATTCTTTATATTTCGCAATTTCGCTTAAGGCAAAAGAAGTAGTAAAAAATCTAAAATTAAAATCTGTTAGGATTTCTCTGGACAAACCGTTCTTAAGCAAAGCAGAAAGCAAGATATTTGTATCAACAACAAATTTCATGTTAATCCATGTCTTTTAGCAATGCCCCTTTTTATCTTGGATCCTATCTCTTCAACATCCTTCATGGTAAGTTTGCTGTTTTTTGTTAGATCGTCCATAAACTCTAAATCTTCTATCCTTTTTTCAAGCATTGCTCTTATTGCTTCACTCCACCTAATTTCTTTATGTCTCTTTAATCTCTTATGTAATTCATCAGGTATTGCTAAAGTTATGTTTGGCATTAATATCTGTGTTTTCACAGGTTTATATATCTTCTGTAATGATGAAAAACTAAAGAACCTTGTAAATCTTTTCAAAAACTTTCAACCTCAAATTAAAACTGTCAGCCCATTTTGCATATGCATTCCACCCATGAAATATTTCAGCCATCTTATCTTTGTTAATTTCTCCCTTAGTAAATTTATTTATTTTTCTTTCCATGTTTCTTATGTTCCTCTTTCTTAACAATCTGTAATGGTAAAAATTCCTGAATCCTACAAAATCAACACCTTTTGACAAAGAAGTAATTTTTGACTTATCTGGATGAAGTTCAAGTTTTAAAACTTTGATAAGAAAATTCTCTATCTCCCCCCAGCTTATCAGCGGTTCTTTAGAGGAATTTAGAAGAACAAAATCATCAACATATCTTATGTAATATTTTGCCCTTAATACGTGCTTGACAAAATAATCAAGTTCATTGAGATAAACATTTGCAAAGAATTGTGAAGTTAAATTTCCTAAAGGCATTCCTTTACTTTGGCTAAGCTTAGACGAAGTAGCTAAAGGTTCTACCTTTTGTCTCTCAGAAGAATTGTCTTGAACATTATTATCTAAAATTCTTTTAATAAGCCAAATAATCCTCTCATCCTTTATTTTTCTTTTTATTATATTCAAAAGAATTTCATGATTAATCTCTTGAAAATAATGTTTTATATCTGCTTTAAGACAATATCCCCTTACCTGATTGTCATTAAACCATCCATTAATTTTTGCATTTCTTGAGACCTTTCTCATAAATTCATAAAATCTTTTTATGGCAAACAGATTTCCTTTGCCTTTTCTATTTCCACAGGAATCATAAATAAAAGTCTTGTCAAAAATCGGCTCAATAACTCTTACCAAAGCATGATGAACAATTCTGTCTCTAAAATCAGATTTTGAAATTTGACGTGTTTTGGGGTCTCTTAAAATAAACTTTATCAGGAGCTCAGGTTTATAATAAAAATACTTTAATTCATAATGCAACGCCCTCAAATTGTTCCTTAAATTTTTTTCAAATTCAATAACATAATCTTTCTTGGTCTTGCCTTTTCTTGCTTTTTTCCATGCGAGAATAAGGTTCTTCATTGAATAAATTTCAGGATAAAGATTGTTGTGTGTTTTCATTGTAATCATCTTAGAGGCTAAGGCCATTCCAAAAGCATGGTCGTTCCTGTTGTCGTCAAAGTTGTTGCCATTGACATTAAGCCTATCGTCAAAGTTGTTCAAGTTGAGAGCAGACAACCATGTAACCAATTAATTAAAGGTAAATCACCATCACTTCATATTTCATTGCAGATAACTATTTATCCGCAGTTAATTTTATCCCGTAGAATAAAATTAGCCTTACTTAATGTCGCGATTGAATTTTATAGTCTTTCAAAATTTGAAAGACACTATTAATAGGTGTGTGGCCTTAGCTCATAGGC
>CAYICW010000068.1:0-3035 GCA_964362025.1 Candidatus Woesearchaeota archaeon | reverse complement strand
TTCTTTGCACCGCATTCATGGCAGAATTTTTGCCTTTCATCAAGAACAGTTCCGCAAGAGCATTTTGTTGTTATAGGCTTCATTTCGATAACTGCCTTGTATCCTGCTTTTCCGGAAACAACCTTTGAAAAGATGTTTGCAAATTCATCTGACCTCTGCAGATTTTCCTGCCCGCTTTGCCTGTCATATATATCGCTCATCTTTTGACACCTTTATTTTAGGTGAGGAAAATATTATTTAAAAAGATTTCTGAGGATTATTAAAAGTTAATTATCGAAATATATATATATATAGCAATTTACTCTTGTTATTAAGTTAAAATGAGAAGAAATTTATTTATCTTATTTCTTGTTTCTGTGGTTTTGATATTATCTGCAACTGTTGTTTACGCCCAATCAATTGATGAGGATATTGAAGGTCTAACTTACAAGGGAGGGGATATTGATGATGTAAATTGCCAAGTTCTAGGTTCTGCTGAATGGTTGGGAAAAGAATGGATTGAATCTTGTCAGTCTTCCGCAACCGCTCTATATACTATTAAAGATTACTCTTCTGCTGAAGTCTCTGTAACAATTGAGGAGTATGGAAAATATTTTGATAACGAGATTTTAGTTGAGTCAATTGAGGACCTTAATAATTGGGATGAGTTTGATTCGTTTGATTATTCCACAATCAAAAACAATGTTTCTCTTATTTATGTTACAAAAAATGATAAAAAACAATCTATGCTTTTCTGGAAGAGCAATAATCATGTTGTTTCAATAATAATTGATGAATTGCCAATGAGTTATTCCGATGACCCTTTGATTGAATCTGTTTTAAGTTCTTATTTAGAAATTTATCCAACAGATAGCGAAGGGGAAATAGCTTCTTGTATAGATAACGACGGGGGCAAAAATGTTTTGGTACTTGGCGAGGCGAACATAGGAGGAAATGGAAAGGGGGATTGGTGCGATTATTCCAAAGGAGAAAACAAAATATATGAAGCTTATTGTGTGAGTGATTCTATTTCTGCCACAGAATTGATGGATTGTCCTTCTGATACTCCTTATTGTAATAAAGGAAAATGTACTTCAGAAAAGCCCCAATGCACTGAAAATGATGGTGGAGAAAATCCTTTAATCCTTGGCACTACTTTCCCATCTAGAATAGCAGATCATCCTGGCAATACAGATTATTGCCGAAAAATATCAACAGGGGGATGGGAAGAAGATGGATGTTCCGGACCCGATTGCAGTCTAAGAGAATTCTTTTGTGTCGAAGGTTCTCCAGATGAACTTTACAATGATTTGCCTTGCCCAAGTAGTTGTGAAGAAGGTGTTTGTGCTAAAATAGAACCTGATGAAAAAAGCGGTCCTGTCGAGATAATAAAATCAGGAAATGTGGAAGTTGGCAACAATGTTTGTAATGGTTGTGCATTAGCAAATAAATGTTATCCGATTGGATATAGAACAGAGAACAAATATTGCGATGAGGAACAATTTTCAGAGCAGAAAGAATCTGATGCTTCTTGCAACAACAATTTTGAATGCTCATCTAATGTTTGTGTTTCTGGGCAATGTGTTGAGAGTGGTTTGATACAAAAAATATTGGCGTGGTTCAAGAATTTGTTTGGTTAGTTAATTGAAATTCTCCTTGAAAGATTAAAAGCAACTTTTATATAAAATTGTTTGCAATAACATCTATAATAAAAATCTTTTGTTTATCTTCCTAAGATTAAATAGGATTATTTTTTGAAGGCTTTGATATAACTTTAAATCTTCTCTGTTTTTTGAGCCCTTTGTATAACCCAAATATTCATCAAGCAGGCCGAATGGGATATCAAGTATAGGTATATCTAAAGATTGTAACAGGTGAAAAGTAATTAGTCTTGTTGTTCTGCTATTGCCATCTTCAAATGGATGAATATGCTGGAATTCATTATGAAAATAAACTGCAAATTTCAATGCTTCTTCTAAAGATATTTTCTTTCTTTTAATAAACTCCTTATATTTATCAAATAATGCTTCTATTTCTTCCTTAATCTTCTCAGGAGGAGTTGTTTTAAAGTTAGGATTTCCTTTAACATGCACAGGGATTGTTCTAACGCTCCCTGCTAAATATGAGCGGTGTCTCATTGCAATCGCATGATAGCCCAGTATTGACTGCAAGGTAAGCGGTTTTCTTTCATCTGCGTCTTTCAGCATTTGAGACATAGCTTCTTGATAATTCTTTATTTCATCAACATCTGTGGTTTTTAAATTTGCAGGAATTAATTTATCTTTTAGAATTTTAATTGTGTCCGGAAGAGTTATGGGATTTCCTTCAAGAGAAAGGCTGTGATAAACAAATGATATTTCAAATTCTCCTATTATCTTTTGATATCTCGATTCATCTTTCTTTCTTAATCTCCTATATATTTCTAATTCTTTCTTTATCTCGTGATTGTAGCTCTTTGAACTTTTAGTAGTAATTGGGCGGTTATATCCAAAATATACCAATAAATTATTAAGGAGGACATTGTAAAATATTTTGGCTCTCAACGGCTTCTCAGAAATTATAAGAATCATGCCGTATTTATCCAGAATATCAATATATTTTTTAAGTGTTCTTGAATTAAGTTTTGTATTTTTGGCATTAATTTCCTCTTTTTTTAAGGCTTGGCTGATAAATCGCACAAAGTTGTCATCTAAGATGAGATTATAATTTATTCCATTCTTTATACAATAAAGGATTAAATCATACAGCAATCCTGATTTCTTTGAGATTTCTGACTGGAAGCCCGCCTTATTTTTTTTCAGTAAATTCTTCTTTGCAAGTTCTCTTAAATATCTGTGAATTATATGATATTCTCTTTCGTCCTTATTCAGTCTTTTAACTACCTCTATTGGCTTAAGAGGCGCCCTATTTTTGTAAACAATCTCAAAAATGTCATACTTAGTAACCATATTATATTAACATACATTTAGTTTATAAATATTACTATTTTGTATCTATAATTACAAATTTTGTAATTTTCTATGCATTATAAAAATAAGAAAGATTTATTTAGCATG
>CAYICW010000067.1:0-3075 GCA_964362025.1 Candidatus Woesearchaeota archaeon | reverse complement strand
TTTATCTTTAATTTTTCTTGTCCTGCAATCAATTTCCGCGGACGTAGCCCCTGCAAACGCAGGAGGGATAGGCTATCCACCATGGAATTCAAATTACTCTGATTTTTTACTACAAACACTACGCTTTGAATGAAAGCTGGCGAGCAGCTGAAGAAAGGCATAAAGTGCTGTGATATAAGATATAACCATAAAGCTTAAAAACTGCATTTATGTTATATGATATATCTTAATAATATGGAAGACATAAAGAAAATTTTTATTGAAAATGCTTCGGAATATTACAGAAATGCCCTTGAAGCGGAGGGCAGAAAAGAATACAACACTGCCGTGACGCTTTATTTCAAGGCTATATCGGCTCTATGTGACATCTATATTTTTGCAAAAGAAGGAAAAATTCCTTCAAACCATTCGGAAAGATTCAGAATTCTTGAAGCTAAATATCCCGAAATTTACAGGATAATTGACAGAGACTTTCCATTTTATCAGGATAGCTACAGGGCAAAACTTACAAGGGAAACCTCTATTATGCTTAAAAATGATGCAAAAAAACTACTTGAGATTCTTGGAATCAGAATCAAATAAGCTGGGGAAAAATAGGGAAATATTTGACATATTGCTCTATGGTTCCAGTGCAAAAGCGAAAAAAGAGGCAAATGATATTGATATTCTCATTATTTTTAAGAAAAAGCCCCTAAAAGAACGAACTGAAATAGCCCAGGATTTCAAGAAAAAAATTAGCGTATCAGGCAAGGTGCTGGATATAAAGACTATAAATTTACCAGAAATATTTGAAAATAGCTTTTTGGCAAGGCAGGCAATACTAATTGAGGGGTACAGCCTAATTAGTAGAGTTCCTTTTTCAGGAAAAATGGGTTTTTCAGGGCATTCTCTTTTTACATATGAATTAAAAAATTTGAACCATAATAACAAGACTAGATTTACCTATTCCCTTATTGGAAGATTCAAACAGCCAGGAATGCTGAAAAAATTAAATGCCAAGCCATTGGGAAAAGGAGTTGTGCTGATTCCGATACAAAACAGCTCTTTTTTTGATGATTTTTTGAGAAAATGGAAAATAAATTATATTCAAAAAAACATTCTAGTTTCTGAACTATAATTGGCAATGATACAAAAAACTATAAGGGAATTTGCAAGAAAGAACAATAAAAAAATAAGCAAAAAAGCAATTAAAAAAATAAATGAAATAATTGAGAAAAAAGTTGAAAGCATTATCCTTCAATCAGCAAGGAATGCTGATTTTTTGGGAAGGATTGTAATAGATGATTCTGATGTTGCTGAGCAATAGATTTCCCAAAAATGCCGGGATAATTAATTTTTAAATTATGGGATGTTACAGGAGACAACCAATATGGTCTTGGATTTGGTGCCTCTGATGATTCAACAGATATTGATGTTTTAATGTATCGTTTAGCTCCGGGCATTATGGCATTTAATAATAGCATTCTAGTAAATGGCAAAGTTACAAGCACAAACCTCGCAGGCAATTACGGCGGAAGTGCTTATGTATGTGTCTGGAATAATGGAACTCTCTATGCCAGCACATCAGGATGTCATCTTATTCAGTAAACTTCACATAAAATATTTTTGTGTTTTATTATAACTTAAAGCATAATTAACTTTATTAACGATTTGAGATTATATTCTCCAGGGAGAGGGTGGAACGAGCAGCCAAGGAACAAGCTTTATAAATAGTAATCCCCTGAGATTACTATGAAAACAATAACTATAAAGTTGCCTGAGGAGGAATCTAAAGAGCTGGATGAGTTTGTAAAGAAAAGAAATTATCCCTCTAAATCAGAATTTATAAGGCATTTAATAATGGAAAAACTTGACAGGAGCCGGAAGGAGAAAATAGGGTGGCTAATAATTGCCCAAAAATCAATGGAAAAAATGTGGGATAATAAGAAAGATGATGAAACTTGGAGCAAATACAATAAATGATAGAACAGAGAGATTTGTTATTCGTGCCTTTTCCTTTTTCAGATCAAAAGGGCAGGAAAGTAAGACCAGTTATAGTAATTAGTAATAATGAATTTAACAGAAATTCTGAAGATATTCTTGTTATAGGAGTTACATCGAATATATCTAAAGATAGATATGTCGTTCCTTTAACAAACAAAGATTTAGAAGAAGGAAAATTATGGACAGAATGTTGCATAAAATGCGAGAATATTTTAAAAATAGATAAAGAAATGACTCTTAAAAAAATCGGAAAGATAAAAAAAGAAAGTTTAGATTCAATTAAAAAAGTGATTTTTGAAATAATAAATTAATAATTAAGAAAAATGGTTGAGGGTTTAGCAGCATAATTAACTTTAATAAGGATTTGAGATTATATTCTTGATGGAAGGGATGACCGAAAAACAGGAAAAGAAATGTTTATATACTATATTACTCATATGAGTAATATGTTACTTAATGAAAATAAGTTTAGAGTTTTAAGTGAGTTTTCCAGAGATTATGCCGGAAAGATATATGGAAGAGATATATCCAAAAAACTCCAAATGAATCAAAAAACAGTTTCTAATGTTTTAAACGAACTTGAAAAAGAGCACATTCTTAAGTTTACACAAGAAGGCAAAAATAAGTATTATTATCTAAACCAATTTTACCCATACATAAAGGAAACAATTCAGTTGATAGAGGTTCAAAGAAAAATTAATTTTCTTGAAAAATATAATAAATTAAAAGAGCTTTTTTTAAAGTTAGAAGAACAAAGTGAAGGAATATTAATTGTTTTTGGAAGCTACGCAAATTTTAGCGCAAATGAAAAGTCTGATTTGGATGTTTTTGTCATAGGGAATATCAAAGAAGTTGGTGATTTAGAAGAACTTTATAATATAAAAATTAATATTATAAAAACGAATAAAGATAAGTTTAGCAAGAAGGAGCATATCATTAAAGAAATAATTAAAAATCATATTATATTAAAAGGGGTGGAAAGCTTTATTGAGTTAATATGGTAACTTTGAAATGGTGTTGCGGTCAAAAAGAGGGAATAAGGCTTATAGAGCCTAATGATAATCTTGCCAATGGTTATTTGAAAATGGCTGA
>CAYICW010000066.1:0-3098 GCA_964362025.1 Candidatus Woesearchaeota archaeon | reverse complement strand
CTTGGTTTTGGTCAAAGCAGTTTAGATCCTGAAACTGAAAAAGTCTTTTTATTTGTTCAGGATTGCACGCAGAGAACTTTCAAGGATTCATTGTATAATATAGGGCAAAGAGGGGGATATTATACCCCACAAACACTGATAAATTCAAACGGAGTTCCTTATTATATTTACAAAGGAAAAGTTTATTATCCAACTCTTGAAAATGTAAGCAAAGAAATTGAATCATATGTTGATGCAAATATTGACTATTGTTTGGGTGAATTCAAAGAGTTTCCCCAATATAATATATCTAAGGGAAAAGAAAATTCTAAGGTAAACATTAAAGAAAAAGAAATAGATTTGGAAATGAATTATCCGATAACAATCCATAGAGTAGAAGAAAAAACAGATATAGAGACCTTTAAAGTAAATGCATATTCAAGACTTAAAGAAATGCATGATTTTGCGGGAAAGATTATAGGAAATTATTCCACTGATGGTTTATGCTTAAGCTGCATACAGGAAATATCTGAGAAGCAGAATTTCAAAGTGGAAATTTCTAATGATAATGAGGGAATAACTATAGGAATTATAGATCAAACTCCAAAAGCAGAAAACTATGAATTCAAATTTGGAATATACAATGGATAATAAAAAAATAATTCTTTTTTCTTTGCTGATTTTATTGGTTATTCCAATGGTAAATGCATCAATAATCTCCACAATAGGAATGCAGGGATTAAGTTTTATAAATCCTCAAGCAGCGCAAATTGTCCAGGGAATTTTATGTGTAACAAGTCCGGGGGGAATAATAACCTGCGCTGAATCTTATGTTCAAGGAAAAGTTATGGGAGAGGTAACAGGAAAGGCTTTTCAGGAAATAGCAAAATTAAGCCCTGAAGCTGCCAACTCAATTTTAAAATACAATCAAATAAAAGGGTATATTGACCAGGGGAGTTCCATCTTGGAAGAGCTTCAAGTAAACGAAAAGGGGGTAATAGAAAAAGGAACCATTGCCATAAAAGAAAATGAGCAAGATATAAGCGGTTTTTTCCCTAATGCTATTAAAGGAAGTGTTCAAGCCAGCAAATCTACTTATGACTTTGAAAATAAATTATTAACTATAAATAACGGAGGCTCACTAAAATTAAAGGTTAATAAAAATGGAAAGGAAGAGGAACGTGTTTATGAAAATATAAAGGAAAGAGGATATTTCTTTTTTGATGAGAGTGGCCAGATAAAAGAATCTAAAATAACCTCTAATAATTATGCCAACTATTCTTTTGGAAATAATTCTTTATTGAAAGTCGGACCCAATACCCCCATAGCCTATAAAAATGGAATCATAAAAATAGGCTCTGATAATCATTATGAGGGTAATTCTTTTGAGCCGATTGAATATATGGGAACAAAGATATACAGCGAAAAGGGATCAGTAATCATAGACGGGAATAAGATAACTTCTGATTATTCAGTATATACTGTGGGGGATATTAAAATAGCAGGTGTAAGCAAGCAAGCAACTAAAATAACAAATGAGGGATATTTGTTTGAGCCAGAGAAAGAAGGCTCTTTTACAAGGATAGAATACAAAAACAATGAATTTGTAGTAAAATCTGAAAATGGAGACTTATTAATAGCAAAAGATGGCGCAGACCTTACAGGATACAATGGAAGCTGGGCTGCACAAACAGATAAAACTCTTGAATTAAAAAGTTCTGAAGATGGAAAAATAGTAGTAAATTTTAAGGAAAAACAGGATATTTTAAAGACAAAAAAGAATGATCTAGTTCAGGTAAGTATAAGTGGGGGCAATTACATATCTTTTGAAAATAGAGAGGAGCTTGGGCTTGTTCCGATTGTTTCCCAAATCAAGTCACAAAATGGCGAAACCGACATAATAAATGGACAAACAACAATAAAGATTAAAGATGAGATATATTTGAATGTAAAACCTCTAGATTATTCCAAAGTAACTGGAAATCAGATGTTTCAGAGTCTTGGAATGGAAATAAATCCTTCTTCTGAATTTGAAAACAAGATAAAAATGAATTCTTTCGGGCAATTTGTAATGGTTTCCAAAAACAATGAAGAAACAGTTTCTTACAACAATTACGGATTACCGGTCAGCAATCTTCTGGAGGATAATGATATTAATGCCATAATACAAAAATATCCTCAAGTAAAAATAACTGAAATAAATAATGAAGGGGGTTCTTTGAAAATAAATCCCAATTCATATTACATGATAGATAACTTTTTTAAGCAAAATCTAGGGGCGAAGGATTCTGTAAAGGAGATAAGAATAGAACCATTTTCAGATGAAGGCTCCTCGTTTTGGCAAGAAGAAGGGATTTTTAACGATGGGTATTTAGTCTTATCTTCTCCTCAAATTGATCCAAATTCCCCAGATTTTCAAGATATCGCCTCACATAGGGAAATGCCAAATCCCGTGGCAATATTAAGGCACGAATATGAACATTTGCTGGATGCAAAGATAAGGGCAGATGAAATAGAATATTTTGGGATGAAAAACCCAAAATTTTCCAATACAATAGAAAGACTAAAAGAATTATATAAAGAAAGGAATAAAATTTCTGGAGAAATAAGCAAAACCCGTTTTGACGTCATGCTTGGCAATAAAAATAGGGAAGAGGAGCTCCAAGAATTAAGACGTGCTTATTCTGATTTGATGGCATCTATTCATAGTCAAGAGAATTTACTTGCATTTTCAATGCCTGTAAGTGACAATAAACCTCTTTTTAATATGTATAACTCAATAGCAGGACAATCCTTATCTTCTTTAAAGAACAATCAGGCATTCTTTGAGAAGACGGATAAATTATTATTAGAATTATATGATGAAAGGCTTACAGATTATGAAAAAGAACACCCTGAATATATAATAAAAAAATTGTCTGTGAAGAGGAAGATTGCTACAGCTTATGGAAAAAAAGATACTGCGCTTAAAATAGAAGAGTTTGTGAGAGCAAATACCGGGCTTCCAAATACTTATTCCTATGAGGGAAGAGATTTTTTAGAATCTCCTGAGCTATCCAGTACATTTATAGAAAAATCATTGGAATATAAGAAAGCGATGGTTTCTTCATCAAATGTTA
>CAYICW010000065.1:0-3136 GCA_964362025.1 Candidatus Woesearchaeota archaeon | reverse complement strand
GCCCCGAAGGGCGCAGCTTTCCAAGCTGCTGCACGACCATTATGCGATACGGGCTTGAAAATATTAGAAAACCCCCTAATTTATAATCCTTAAAGAACCTCTGCACCATCAAGACTTCTAAAATCATTGTCCAATGTCAGCAAAGTTGCATTGTTTAGCATAGCGGAGGCATAAACAATGGAATCCGCCAGATGGATTTCTTTTTCTACAATCAATTGTGAGGCTTTATCTGCTATCTTCTCGTCTAAGCTTATCAAAATACTTCGTTTTTTTATATAATCAATTTTTCTCCAGGCCTCTTTTTTTGATATATTAAGCCTGTTAAGTTTTTTTCTAATTTCTATTATTGAAATTGTTGCCAGAAGCAGTTTTTTTTCTGATTCTATCAAATCTTTATGATTGCCGTTGATAAGATAATCTATCCACAAAGAGGAATCAATTAGATTATATTCTGTCATCTTTATCCCTAAGATCTTTTAATATGTCTTTTCTGGATAATTTGCCGGTGTATTTTTTTAATGAGCCCGCCATTGATTTTTCAGGCTTCATATGTTTTATCGCCATTCTTGTAATGGCATCATCATAGGAAGATGCATTCAGCATCTCTTTCAGCTTTTTTAACACTAATATTGTCTTTTCATCCACCTGTATTGTTGTAACCATGATAAATATATAACTATATACTATATAAATATTATCAAAAAACGCCTATGGCTTACCACGCATGGGAAGATGCCCCAGCCAGAAATCAAATAAAAACAGGATAGTCAGGCAAAACACAAGCTTTAAATAATACTATCATTATAATGATAATATGAATATCGACATGATAAACCCCTATGTTATTAATATTTTAATATCGGCAAGAGAAGAAGATAGCATAAGCTCTATTTCAAAGAGGATAGGTTTGTCTTATGGGTGGACTCATAGATGGACTACAGAGTTAATAAAAGAAGGGATATTAAAGGAGAAGTGGAAGGGGGTGGTTTTACAGGAAAAGAGCAAGCCCTATCAGAAAATATTAAAATTTATCAGAAACAGCATTAGCGAAACTACCTTGTATTATTCTGCATTAAGCTTGTTTGGAATAGAATATTGCTTTACTAAAACCGATGCTGTCTATTTCTGGACAGAAGGAAGATATAATATTGCCAGGTATAGGGACTATTACCCAATATTCATTAAAATAAAATCTGAAGATTACCAATTATTTTTATGGTATTGTAAAAAATTGAATTTGAAGGTAAATGCCCAAGAGGGGGTTTTTTATTCTCCAGAAATTGTTGATAAATTCCAGTTTGTAAAAAAAGGAGATTATTCAATAGAGCCTTTAAATGAAACAATAAATTTCATGAATAAAAATATCTACAACTTTGAGCCCGCATTGGAAATGATAGATGAAATATACAAAAAGAGATTGAATATTAAATATAAGGAGATAAATACCTTGTAAAATGGAAGAGCTGATAAAAAAGGAAAATGCAATATTTGATGTTCTGCAAAAGTTTATTGATGCTAAAATGGATTTCATTGTTATTGGCGGTTACGCTGTATCTGCGTTTAAGCATAGATTCTCAGTAGACGCAGATGTTGTTATTCAAGCAAAGGATTTAGGGGAATTTGAAACAATAGTTAAGAAAGAGAATTTTAAGAAAACATCCGAGAAAGAGCTTGAAAATATTTACTCTTCAAAGTTTATAAGATATGAAAAAGAAAATGCTAGTGTGGATTTCCTGATTAATGCAGTGGCTGCAAGAGCAACAGGGGCTTCGTTTGGCTATAATCTTCTGAGAGATAATTCAATTCAGAAAAAAATAATCGGCATTGAGAAAGAAATATCTGCAAGAGTTCCAATAAAAGAATTGATAATTGCTATGAAAATCCATTCTGGAAGATTGACCGATTTCAGGGATATTGCTGCTTTGGCTAAAGGTGCTGATTTGGAAAAGATTAGAAAATTCTTATTTATAGGAGACCAAAAGTTCCTCAGTACCAATTTGAAGAAGCTTGCGATAATAGCAAAAGATAAGAATTTTGTCGATTCTTTCAAGGGCGTGTTTGTGGAGAAGAAGTTTGATGTGGATATGGGACAAGTAGAACAAATAGCCAAAATAGGAGATAGCATCCATGGTTTATCTAAATAAAAAAGAAACTGAAAAAGTCATCAGGGAACTGTCAAAAACAAAAGATAAGGAGATTGTTGACGTCGTCAAAAAGATGAAATCTCCTCAAAAAAGAATTAATTATGCTTATGATCCAAAAGAGATAAAATTACTTTTAAGAAAAGCATTTAAGGAAAAAAGAAAAATCAAGATAAATTATTACAGCTTATCTTCAGACGAAGTTACAAGCAGGGTAATTGACATTTATCAGCTGCATGATGATTGTGTTGTTGCCTACTGCAACATGCGGAAAGAAGAAAGGACTTTTGTTATAAAAAGAATTAACAAGGCCACTTTATTAAGTGAAAATTATTTTATTCCAAAAGATTGGAAACCAGAAAGCATAATTCTTAATAAATAAAATGAATAATATGAAAAAATCCTGTAAAATCGAACATCTGATCAATTGGTATTATGGAAATTTCTGTGTAAAACATGAACATTGCACGAAAGAACACTATGAAGAACTAAGGAGAATAGCTTTATCTTGGAACATTTCTGAAATGACTCATAAAGAGTTTATTTTTAAAATAAGACAGGAATTGAAATGCAACCCTAATAAAAGAAAGTTTGACGATTGTCCTATTTGCAGAAAATTAGGCATTCTAGAAAAGTCATATTATAAACAAAAACCTACATCTTAAAAACATTTGCCACTAAGGATAATCAACACAAGAATCAAAATTATCAACCCTACATCTTTTAATTCTATTAATTGTTTTTCTCCATCCCCCCAAAAACCCATATTTCTTTATTGAAAGAATTCCATATTTAGAACAATTAGGGTAAAATCTACAATGAATTTTTCTACTTAATTTCTTAGAAAGGGTTTTTTGGTAAAAATTAATCAGGAATATTGAGACATTATCTAATATCATGTTCGATTTCTTTTTTTGTTATGTTCACAGAGCCACATTTTGGACATCTTTTGAATTTGTCTAGTTTGTCTTGCCATTTCAAAGTTTCCTGTTTAG
>CAYICW010000064.1:0-3206 GCA_964362025.1 Candidatus Woesearchaeota archaeon | reverse complement strand
GACGCAATTCATCCGCAAACTAAAGTAAGCGGATTTCTTGCGGAGACTTTAAAAGAATTCTAAGAAACAAAAAATTAAAAATAAAACTAAGCAAGCTTCGAATCAATCAGCTGCTTGAATGCTGAGAATGGCTGTGCTCCGCTTAATACAGTTCCTTTTCCATCGCTTCCAACTATAACAAAAAAAGGAGTTCCTGTTCCGCCTGCAGCCTGCGCATCCTTTGAATCTTTCTGCACTTCACTTCGATATTTGCCTGAATCTAAAGAAGAAGATATATCATATCCCAATTCGCTTGCCCATTTTTTCAAGTCAGCGGCAGTATATTGTATTGTCTTTGTCACAGGACCGCTTGCGCTTCCTGAATCCAATATATTCTGTTCACTGAATATCTTGTCATGATATTTGAAATAAGCTTCATCTCCTCCAAGCTCTCTCACACTCTCTGCAGCCTCTGCAGATGCCTGAGCCATTGGATGAATGCTTGTCAAAGGCAAGTCCCTGTACACTAATTTAACTTTTCCGGTGTCAATATATTGTGATTTTATTGAAGGAAGCGTCTCTGTCCAGAATTTTCTGCAGAAAGAACACTGATAATCGCTGAATTCTATAATCGTGACCCGGGCATTTTCATTTCCTAAAACAGCATCATCATCCATGCTTGCAGTTACCAATCCTGTAATAGCATCTCCTGTTGAAGGAGTTGCGCTGTTTCCGCTAAACATCAACACCCCGCCTATTATAACAACAGCTATGAGGATGAATGTGCTGTACATCCATAAATTCTTTTTTGATATTATTATTTCGTCTGTCATTTTTTTGCTTATTTTAAAGATTATTAGGCATATTATAAATGTTGCGATTATAACATTTTTTAAAAATTCATGGCATTTAATCTCCTAACCCTTTCCTCAAAACTATTTTACATTTGTTCAAGTTTCTTTATTCTATCGCCAATATCAGGATGCGTTGAAAACAGGCCCCTTGCCTTTCTCTTGAATGGGTCTGAAATAAACAAAGGAGCCATTGCTTTTGCAACTCCGTGCTTCCTTTCTTTTTCTGAAACATGCTCATCTTTAATTTTTTTAAGCGCATTTGCCAATCCAGAAGGATAACGCGTGAATTTTACACCAGTTGCATCAGCCATATATTCTCTTTTTCTTGAAATAGATAAAGAAACAAGTTGAGTAGCTATCGGAGCAAGAATAGCAAAGATAATTCCTAGAATAATTAAAAAGATTTCCATTCTTCCGTCTCTATCTCTGCCAACATTTGCAAACCATAGATTTCGCAAAAACATCTGCGCAATTATAGAAACCATTCCGATAAGAACTGCCGTCAAGGTCATGAATCTTATATCATAGTTAGCTATGTGGGACATTTCGTGAGCAACAACGCCTTCCAGTTCTTGCTTGTTAAGTTTTTTTAATGCGCCTGTTGTAAAGCAGATAACGGCATTCTGTGGATTTCTTCCCGAAGCGAAAGCATTGATTTCTTCTGATTCCATAACATAAAGATGTGGCATCGGCAAACCTGAAGCTATAGACATGCTTTCTACGGCATGATAAAACATTCTATGCTCGGTCTGTGAAGCAGGCTTTGCTCTGACTGAAGCAAGAGAAATTTTGTCAGAATTATAATAGCCAGCCAAGACATAAATAAGAGAAAAAATTATTGCAAAAATCATTGTAATGAAGAAATAAGATGGATCTAAAATCATTGAGATTACATAGCCAAGAATTATGAAAAATATGAATATTACTGCGATTAAGGAAAAAGATTTTATCTTATTCATCTGTATTTGATCGTGAAATGAAATTCTTTCTGCCATGATTTTAAATATATTTAAAACTCTAAAAATTAACCTTTGGAACAGCTCTTTCTTCCTTAGGAATTTCAAGATATTTCTTTGGCGCTTTTTTATACACAGAAGAGAACAAAATTCCTGGGAATTTTTCGCATAGATTATTATAACTTAATATAGAATCATTGTAATACTGCCTCGCGTAAGCAACCTTGTCTTCTATCGCGGCCAACTCTTGTTGTAATTGCAGAAAATTTTCATTAGCTCTTAATTGAGGATAGTTCTCCGCAACAGCTAGAATTGATTTCAAAGCATGTTGAAGCTCTGCTCCTTTCGCAATCTTCTGCTCTATTGTCTTTGCGCCCATAAATGATTTTCTGGCCTTCGTAACTTCATCCATTATTCCTTTCTCGTGCTTTGCATATCCTTTCACAGAATTTATAAGGTTAGGAACAAGGTCGGCCCTCTTCTTCAACTGAACATCTATTTGAGAAAGCGAGTTGTCTATCCTATTTTCTAAAGTTATAAAACGGTTATAATACAGAATAAATATTAGCGCAACAACAATAAATATCCCAATAACCCACCATATCATTGTCTTACTTTGTTTGGATTATTTATAAAGTTTTTGGGGGATTTTTGACTGCGCATTTTTATCTGATAACCTCTTTAAGCTTTCCGCACCTCGTGCATTTATATCTCTGCATAAATCTTCCTCCGCCTACATTGCTGAAGCCCATGTATTTCTCCCACGTGTGCATTCCAAAAAGACATTTTAAAGATTTTTTCATTTTTAAAAAAGAGTTGTATGCCTAATAGAAGATTATACCTGTCCCGTCTCAACAAACTTCTTCATTGCTTGCTCAAGGATTACCTGCGGCGCAAAGCCCTTTCTGCTGCACGCCCTGATAAAATCATCATACACTTTTCTATCTACATTATAATCTATTCTGGCTTTTTGGGCTCCTGGGGGATATGATGCCATGTTTTATTTAAAGAAAATCGGTTTATAAAGTTTTTCGGAGAAAAAGTTTATAGCTAAAATCTTGAATTTTTGTCTATAAATATTAGGTTGGGAAATCCTTGATGCCGTTAATGAGTCTTATTTTATACTTGCTTCCTAATCTTTTAATCTCTTTTTCCCTGTTCAAGGCAGTTTTTCTGTCTTCATAACCCTCATAATAAACAAGCCTGACAGATTTTTGCCTTCCGGTGTAATGGCTTTTATCAGCTCTCTTAACATTATTCACATGAGCCTGCAGTCTTTTGTTCGGGCTTTTGGAGGTATATCCGCAATAATATGTTATTTTCTCATCTTTATTTTTGCATTCCAGCAAATAAACATAATAGGTCATTTTATTGTTTTTAAAAATGACTTGGCACAATCATTCTTTCCAGCCTGTCA
>CAYICW010000063.1:0-3222 GCA_964362025.1 Candidatus Woesearchaeota archaeon | reverse complement strand
CTTATGAAAAAATGCTAATAAGAGCAGAAGATTTATTACAAATAATGAAGGATGGAAAATCAAAAAGAGGAAAATTCACATATAAGACTTTTCCACAGGCAAATAAGAATCCGGCCGAGGATTCAATGCATAATGCTACTCTTTTTGTCTCACATATAAAGAATATGTTGAATAAGTAGCTTCTTGACTATTCTTGGAATTATTGTGATTAGCGGGGTCATGTTAAGGATTAAGTCAAAGAAGAATCAGTAACTTTTCCACAGCACAAGCTTTCCCTCGTTATCCCGCAAGAAAATTATGTCGCCTGTCGGCATCAGTTCTAAACTAAATGGAATTTCTTCCCCGCTGTTCAGGATTTCTTCCTGAAAAATCGTGTTGTTTCTTCCTTCTGCTTTTATTTGCCAGCCGGTTATATTGCAGGAAAAACCGCAATTGTTAATTAAACTATCAGAACCTATTATATTGATGCATCGTGCGCAGATATTATCAGATTTTTCACATAAATTAACCTTATTTTCTATGCACGCATTCCAGGCAGCTTCCAAGTCATCTGAATATTTGTCCCTTCCGCCATAAAAATAATAATTAGCGAGACCATTTTTAACCATCTCAATATTTATGTTTTTCCCGTTAAGAAAAACATATGCAAGTGTCCTGTTATATTTGTCACGCCTGTCTTTCCCAAATTCAATTTCCACTGTTTTATTTAGAACATTTATTTCAAGAAAAGCCTTTGCTTCATCATAATAAATTTCCCCTCTTTCCGGCGTGTTGATTCCAAGAAGCCTTATATTCCCGATGTCTGATTGAATTGTGTCCCCGTCTATTGCTCTCTCAACAAGAATTTTCTGTTTTGAAGAAAAGACATCTTCCAAGAAAGAATCAATTTGGGAATAATTCAGGAAGATAACTGCAAGAATAAGAAAGACTAATATCAGTTTGTCAATCTTTTTTATGTTCATTTTCAAAAATGCGGATGGAAGGGTTCGAACCTTCGCAGGCACTAAGCCACAGCCTCTCTTAGCTCTCTAGCTCTTAAGGGCTGTCCGTTTGACCACTCCGGCACACCCGCATATAAATTTTACTTGAGGTGCATTTAAAAAATTACCTCAAAGCCTATTTTCATTTCATTCGAAAGCCTATGGAGGGAATTGAACCCACGACCCCAACTTTATTCTGCAATTGTTTGCGGAATAGCTAAAGTTAGCTTACGCAACTTTTGCCTACGAAAGTTGTGCTCTACCACTGAGCTACATAGGCATACATGTTCGCCTGTTCACTCGCTTCCCTCACTCTGTTCGGTAAAGAGCTACACAGGCATATACATATACAATAGTTTAATAACCGATATTTAAAGATTTTAGTGAAGCCTAAATTTTCCATTAAATTTATTAACGTTATTAGTCTTTTTTCATTATGAAAAAAGAGGTTGTAAATCTGCTAAAAAAGCCATTAAAGGACCTGAAGGTTGTTTTGACAAGCGAGCAAATTGAAAAGACCATCGAATCTCCACCTTCTCCTGACATGGGGGATTACGCATTTCCTTGCTTCTTCCTGGCAGAGAAACTAAAAATGAGTCCTCATGAAATAGCTCTCGAGGTAAGGGAAAAAATAGGGGATTTCCCGGAAACAGAATTCTATGACATTCAAGTAGATGGGCCGTATGTGAATTTTTTTGTTAACAGAAAGAGCCTGGCAAGGCAGGTTGTCTGGGATATAATCACACAGAAAAAGAATTATGGACGGGCAAATATTGGAAATAAAAAGAAAGCTATTGTTGAGTTTTCTTCGCCGAACATCGCAAAGCCTTTCGGGATAGGGCATTTAAGGTCAACGATAATAGGAAACTCCCTTGCAAATATTTTTGAATTTTGTGGATATAAAACAGTAAGGATAAATTATCTGGGCGATTGGGGAGCCCAGTTTGGAAGGCTTCTTGCAGGCTATCATAAGTTTGGAAGAGAAAAAGACCTGCTTAAAGACCCGATTAATTATCTTTTGAAAATTTATGTAAAGACAAATAAAAAGCAATATGAACGGAGTGCAAGGGAAGAGTTCAAGAAGATGGAAGAGGATGACAAGAAAACTCTTATGTTGTGGAAATTATTCAAGGGATTTACAATGGAGGATTTCAAAAAAATGTATAAGCTGCTCAGAATTAAATTTGACGCCTATGAAGGAGAATCGGATTATAACAAAAAGGCAAAAATCTTGCTTGATGAACTAAAGGAAAAAAATATAGTTAAAAAAAGTCAAGGGGCTTATGTGATTGATCTTGAGAAATTCGGGCTTGGAAATTCCCTGATTGAAAAGAGCGACGGGACAACCCTTTATGCCACAAGGGATTTGGCTGCGGCAATTGACAGATACAAAAGATACAAGTTTGACAGGATGATTTATGAAGTTGGGCAAGAGCAGAAACTTTATTTCAGGCAGCTTTTTAAAATACTGGAAATTTTGGGCTACAAATGGGCGAAAGACTGCATCCATGCTGACCACGGGCTTTATCTGGACAAGGATGGCAAAAAATTCTCAACAAGAAAAGGGAAAATGATTTTCCTGAAAGATATTATCGATGAAACAGTCAGTCTTGCAAAAAAAGAAATAAAGAAAAGGGAACCGGAAGTTTCAAAAAGAGGGCTTGATGAAAAGGCGCTGAAGATAGCAATAGCCGCAATTTTCTACGGAGATTTGAAAAATAACCGTTCAAACAATATTGTTTTTGACTTGCGGAAGTTTGTTTCCTTCGAGGGAGACACTGGTCCGTATATACTTTACAGTTATGCAAGAGCAAGCTCAATCATCAAGAAGACAGCTGTAAAGGAAAAATTCCAAGTTTATGATTTGGAGGATAAGGAACTTGAGCTTGTAAAAAACCTTTCGCAGTTTCCCGACGTTGTTTTGAGCGCCCAGCAAAGCCTCAATCCTTCAGTCATAGCAAATTATTCCTATCATCTTGCTCAGACTTTCAATGAGTTTTACCATGGATGCAGAGTCATCGGCTCTCAGCAGGAAACTTTCAGGCTCGCTCTCGTCCAGTCTTTCAGGCAGGTCATAAGGAATTCAATGAGTCTGCTTGGAATTGATGTTTTGGACAAAATGTAAATTTTTTGCCTCAGGCAAAAAATTCAAAACCTATTTAAATATCATTTTGTTTGTTAGACAATCAAAAGGAGGTTAAAAAAAGATGGTTAGAGTAAAAATGATGAATGAGGAATTCTT
>CAYICW010000062.1:1979-3241 GCA_964362025.1 Candidatus Woesearchaeota archaeon | reverse complement strand
TGGCAAGAGTGGATACTGTTCCAAACGTATATTTAGGTAAAATTATCGTAAGTTCTGGTTCAGTTAAAAAGGAGGTTTTGATAGCAATTGAAGTTGAATCAGAAGGCACTTTACTGGATATCAAAGCAGAAATATTAGATGAATACAAGGAAATATTGCCTGGAAATGATATATTGGTAGAAATGAGGCTGTTTAATCTGGGAGAAGTTTCGGTTGAAAAAAGGGATGTCTTTATAGAATACACAATAAAAGATTACGATAACAATACTATTTTAATGGAATCTGAATCACTTGCCGTACAAACTCAGACAAGCTTCATAAAAAAAATGACAACTCCCCAAAATATAAAATTGGGAGATTATGCCTTTTATGTAAGAGCAACTTATGATGGAAAGATAGCAACCGCATCTGATAATTTCAAAATTGTCTCTTCTTCAATGACTTCAATGGAAAAGGTATATATATGGATTATAATTATTCTCTCTGTAATAATAGCCCTGATTGTCTATCAAATAATCCTTCATGAAAGAAAAATACATGGGCATTTTTCAGGCAGAAGAAAAGAGGAAGGAGTAAACTTGGGCAGAATAATGAGAAAATAAAATGGCATCAAATTATATAACCATTGGAATAAGCATGATGGTATTTATCTTTTATATAATATCATTGTTTATACTGTTTGACACAAGAAAAAAACTTGACGGACACGCAAAAATTGCCATGTCCTATTTCATGGTATCCCTTGCTGTTCTAATTATAAGGAGGTTGCAGCAAATATTTCCTGACTCGCAGATACTCAACTTTATGCCCTATTCCGGCGATATAATCGCATTATTATTTGCAATATCCTTTTCTATTGCCTGTTTCTATTTCCACAAAGCAATAATGGGAGCGGGAGGAAAAGGCAAAGGGGCTCAAACAAGCCCAAAGCCTTTTGGAATAAAGATCTTGCTTTGGGGGCTGGCCATTCTTATTGCTGTTAATTTATTGGCCAGATTTGAGGTTATACAGCTTGTCGGCTTCCAGTCTGACTTGTTGAGCCTTATAACCTTATTGTTTGTGGCAACAGAGATAGGTGTAAAAAGTTATGTAAAAGAAGGAAAGAAGAAATTAGACTTCATTGGTTGGTTTGGGATGATTATCATAGCCATATTATTTTTAACTTTAATAACAAGCTGGCTTGGACTAACGCTGCCAATTGTAAACATATTAAAGCAAATCATAGAATCAGCTCTTCTTGTGTTTGTGATAATAGAGATATT
>CAYICW010000062.1:0-1879 GCA_964362025.1 Candidatus Woesearchaeota archaeon | reverse complement strand
TTTAATACCATGGCCTTCATCAAAATGATATCTATTATGTAAAACAATTGACTTCGCATTCAGTCTTATCTTGAAAAATTCCTTGTTTGATAATGGCACATAAGGATCATTGTCTGAAAATATACAAACAAAGTCTGTGCAGTGAGATTTTACTTTCTCCCAATTTATAGGGGTTTTCATCCATGGCTTCGCAATTTCTATAACCTCTTCCCCTTCTTCTTTTATAGTTTCCTCGTCCAGTTTCATCCATGGCGCAATAAATATGCATCTTTTT
Organism: Candidatus Woesearchaeota archaeon; assembly: GCA_964362025.1. GTDB lineage: Archaea > Nanobdellota > Nanobdellia > Pacearchaeales > GW2011-AR1 > JAGVNG01. Next base: position 1,605 of record CAYICW010000062.1, on the reverse strand, counting down.
ACCTTAGCATTTTTTGGAAGGGTTTCAAGATATCTCAAAACCGCTTGGCAGCCAATGCTATGTCCAATAAGGATAGTTTCATTATCTATTTTTTTAATATTCTTTTTCAAGAAGGGTATCCATTCTTCAATTTTAGGTTCTTCGGAATTTGGCATATCTGGAAAATAACTCCATATTTTTCCCTTGTCCAATTCTTTTTTAAGCCAAGGAAAAAAGTCGCTTTTGGAGGTTGCTTCCCATCCATGTACCAATATTACTTTTTTCATTTTGTAGGATTTTATTTTATATGATAGAAACATTTTAAATATAACTATTTCTTCTTTTTCAAAGTGCCCTTGTAGCTCAGCCTGGATAGAGCGACTGCCTTCTAGGGTTTGCTTCCGTTAGGGAGCAAAGATGCTTCGAGAACCGGAGCAAGCAGTAGGTCGCAGGTTCAAATCCTGTCGAGGGCATGAAACTCTTAAACGAGTTCCACACCACAAGAACGTTCAGGCGTGACCGTTCTAGGGTATTAGAGTATATGCGGAGATGGCACAGCGGCTACTGCGTCTGCCTGCAGTTCAAAGCATGGTTTTCAGCCATGGAGCAGCGAGCAGATTTTCGTGGGTTCGAGTCCCACTCTCCGCTTTTATAATCATGAAAATTAAAGGCTGGAAGATAAAGAAGGGAAAACTCTGTAAAGAGTTCAAATTTAAAGACTTCAAGGAAACCCTCAGGTTTGTTAATAAAGTTGGGAAAGTGGCTGAAAAACAGGGACATCATCCAGACATTTATTTCACCTGGGGAAAATGCGCAATAGAAATTTATACTCATTCTATCAAGGGACTAAGTGAAAAAGATTTCGCATTAGCCTCAAAGATTAACAAGATTTAATTCAAATCTCAAACGTGTCAAAATCCTTTGCCAGAGAAACATTCTTAAAAATTTTCTGAGATTCATTCAGTATTTTTGAAGGGTCTTTGTCATATCTTTCGCTTAAATGAGTTAAAATTAATTTCTTTGACTTAGATTGCTTTGCAATTTCTGCGGCTTGTTTGCATGTCATATGTTTATGCTCCTTAGCTAATTCATACAATTCTCCGCTGTATGTCGATTCAATTATCAATACATCTGCATCTTTCGCAAGGAGGTGCATGTTCTTATTGATAGAGCTGTCCATAATAAAACATATCTTCTTTGAATCCTGCATATATGTAAGATTTTTTGCCAGATATTTCTTTCCTTCAAAGATTACATCTTTTCCTTCTTTAAGTTTTTGAAGAAGCGGACCCAAAGGAAGCCCTGACTTTCGCAATTTCTTTTTATCTATTCTTTTTTGTCCTTTCTTAACAAAGGAATATGCATTGCAATGTATTCCATGTGTCATCGATTTTGACTCTAGATAAAAATCATCATTTTCAAAGAATTTCCCATTTACTTCCTCAACTTTCATTTTTATTCCTCCAACAGAAGGAAAAGCTTGAATAAGATTCTCAATGTGTCTTTTTGTTCCTTTTGGCCCATAAATATGCAAAGTTTTATGATAATCATTAAGAGCAAGAGTCTGAATCAGCCCGGGAATTCCCAGGACATGGTCCCCATGCCAGTGTGTAACAAGAATTCTTG
>CAYICW010000061.1:0-3259 GCA_964362025.1 Candidatus Woesearchaeota archaeon | reverse complement strand
TCCTTCACCGATATGCCTTTTTCCTTCCTGAATCTTATCACGTTCTCCACAAATCCCTCAATCTTCTGCTCGTGGCTGACAATAATCAATTGCTTTACATTCAGCTGGTTAAGAACATCCCGCATCTTGTCAAGCTGCTGCTCTGAAAATCCGTCTGTCGGCTCGTCGAGAATCACGAGGTCACGGGTTTTTATTTTGCTGAGCATTGAATTAATAACCTGATTAAGGGAGAGACGATAGGCAAGGGCTATAGCGGTTCTTTCGCCTCCTGAAAGATACTGATAATCCAGCTCATAATCATATTGCTCTATAATGGGAGTAAAATCATCATTCAGTTTGACATTGAAGGAATCAGAAACAAGCATGTAAAACCATTCTGCAAAAAGGTTGGAGAATTGCGACTTAAGTTTTACCATGACGCTTTTTTCAATGAATGAAACCACTGGAGCAAATTTCCTTGACAGCCAGCTTTCAAGCTCATTTATGTAATCAAGCTTTTCCTTTATCTCCTCTGTTTTTTTGATTCTGTCTTTCATATCATCTACTTGTTTTGAAAAAACCTCTATTTCTTTCTTTAATTCAGCCACTTTTATATCTGCAAGCCTTTCTTCCTTTAAGCTTTCATCAAGCTCTTTCTGCTTTGCCTCAAATATAGCATCATATCTCTTAAGCTCAAATAGGTCTTTATTCAGACTTTCCAAATGCGAAGTCAATATCTCTATGTCCTTGTACAAAAACGCATTTGCCTTGTCCAGTTCATTGAGCTTCTTGTCCTTCTCATCTATTCCTTGTATTTTTACCTTAAGGATATTGATTTCGTTTACTCTTTTTTCCTTCTCTGAGACTTCTGATTCCATCTTGATTTTTTCATCTAATAATTGCTTTTTTTGCTCACTTAATTCCTTTAGTTTTTTATTATTTTCAGTTGTGTTTGAACCAAGCTTCAGAAGCACATTCGCACGATAAGTAGGATCAACATTTTGCAGGCAGGTTGGGCAGATATCCAGATGTGATATTTGCTGCTCAATCTTTGAGTTCTCATCATTTTTTGAATTTAACGAGGCTATTTCAGAATTAACTTCAAGTCTTTTTTCATCAATCTTTATTTTTTCCTGTTTTTTTGACAATAATTCCAATTTAATAGTTGATACTTCGGATTCCTCAATCTTTAATCTGGCTAATTCTTTTATTTGGGACTGAAGTTCCCCAATTGTCTTTAAATTAATTGATACCGTCTCTTTTTTGTTTAGAACAACTAATTTGGTTTTTTCGATTTCCTGCTGAATTCTGGTTTTTTCTTCTTTCTTTTTGGAAATTTCCTCTTTCTCCTCCTGAATCCTTTTTCTTTTCTCCGTTTTAAGGAAAAGCTCTTTCTCGACAGAGGAAAGATTATGATGCTTTGATTCAAGCTCTTCTTCCTTTGATAATAAAAGAATTTTATCGTTTTCGAGGCTTGCTGTCATTCCTTCCTTTAGTCTCTTTTCCTCTCTTATCTTGGCTGTGAGAACAGAAATATTTTCCAGAATTTTCTTGTATTTGTCTATTCCAAAAACATGCCTTAAGGTATTTATTCTGACTTCTGGATCTTCAAGGATTATCGCCTTCATTTCCTCCTGGGGGGTATAAACTGTAAACTTATACAGCATATTTTGTTTTTTTGAGAATTCTTTTGGATAATTCAAGATTTCCAGAACCTTGTCCTTTAATTCTGTAACTGCAATTTCTTTTGTAATTCCATCTATTGTTATTGAGCAGTAATCCTGGGTTATTGTTTTTCCCCTCTTCAGACTTCTTTCAATTATTACTTCCTGCCCGTCTATGTCGAGCTCAAGCAAAACGCTTCCTGTTTGCGCTCCATTTCTCAGTATAGACCCTCCTCTTTGCCCTGGCTGAAAGCCGAACAATGCAAATTCAATTCCAAGAAGAATCGAGGTTTTTCCAGAGCCTATGTCCCCTGACAAAAGAGTCGAGCCTTCCTTGAATGATATTTCCTCATTTTCATAGCTTCTTACATTATTAAGCACTATTCTTTTTATTTTCATTTTAAAATTTTAAGATTTTCTTTGACTCATCCATTATTCGGTTTGAAAAACTTTCAGATGTTTCCCCTTCCTGCTTTTCAATGTTTAGGCTGTGTATCAATTGGGGGATAAACGCGTTGAAATCAGAGGGATTTTCATTTGAATAAACTTTTATTGCCTCTTCCTCTATATTTTCCGAATCCTTTATCTCCGGCTGCATTTCCAACTCCTTGGTCTTTAAGTCATGCGTGTTTTTCAGCATGAAATATGCTTTCTTTGCCTTGGCGTATTCCTCTATCTGTGAAAATTTTATATCTGAATTGTCCCCTTTTTCAAGGGTTCCTCTTATTCTTAAAAGGACTATTTTGTCTTCCAAATTCCTTTTTTCCAGCTCTGAGATTATGTGGCTTGTTGCTATGAGGGCATTTTTTATTTCAATATCCAAAGATACAATTTCTTTCAACTTGAGCTCTATTTTTTCAAGCTTTCTTGGGGAATCTGTGTCTACAATGTAAAATCTTCCATGCTCCAAATCCTCAAGCTCCTGAAAGCTGTTTGGAAATATAGGGCCAGGATACACGAAGTTTTCATATTGAAATTCTATGTGAAGATGCCCGCACGCATAATAATCCGCCTTCGGAAGACTATTGATTTCCAGGGCGTCTATCGGAAGCGAGCCTTTTGCCTTGTCTATTGTTGTATGGAGCATAAAAATCTTGAACATTCCAGGAGCATCATTGAATTTTATTTTTCTTAATTCAGGAATCTCCAGTCCTGATTTTTTGCCAGGCCAGCCGTATATTGCGATTCCCTTGTGCAAAACAGGGTTAAGCCAGATGCATCCATCCCTTTCATCAAAATCGGTCACGTTCTTGCAAAATCCTGCTTTTTCCAGCACGTCTAGGAAGGTTTTCCCTGAAACAGAATAGTCATGAGAACCTGCGATTAAAAAACAGGGTATTCTCGAGTCCTTGAGTTTTTTAAATTCGGCAAATGTTTCCTTCAGGATGTCTATGGGGGGATAAGCTGAATCAAATAAATCCCCCGCAATGAGCACAAAATCAACTTTCCTTGATATGCAGGCATCTATTGCTTTTCTGAAAGACTGAAAATTCAGCTCCTGCATAGGCTGCTGTTTCCATCCTCCAAGATGCACGTCAGAGATGTGAGCAAATTTTACCATTTTATATTTTTATTTCTGCGAATGCAAATTCTTTCTGGAATTTGTATTGAGCAAA
>CAYICW010000060.1:0-3281 GCA_964362025.1 Candidatus Woesearchaeota archaeon | reverse complement strand
CCGCCTTTTAACCAAGTAGGCCAATTCTTCCAACCCATAATTAATTAAATTATTTTAAGTTTAAAAAATCACCTCTTTGCAAAACATATGTATCTTTCACCGCCATATTCAAAATCATCAGTTATTTTGAAATTATTCTGTATAAAATCAATAATCCATTTCCTATTTGCCTTGAATCTTTTCCTTTTTATCATGCTCTCAACTGCAAAACTCACAACAATCAAATCAGCAAATGGTGCAATTTCCTTTAGCAGCAATTTGGAATAATCTCTTTTAATTATTTCTAAGGAGTCTATAACCTTGAACAAAAAGATAACTCGGGGTTTTTTTGTGTTTTTTATTAAATCCTTTATTTTCTCTGTTTCAAACAAGCTATAATGAAATGCCTGTCCATTTATTTTTTCTTTCTTGAAATAATTATTTGTAATATCAACCATCTGGCCAATAGCTTCTATACCCCTATATTTTGCCTTAATTCCTGCCTCTTTGAGAAAATTATAGCCGAAGCCATTAACCCCTGCCCCCAGATCAATGATGGATATCTCTTTTTTTAAATCGAAAGGGCTAAAGATTTTCCCATAAATTTCCTTATAATAAGGCAGCCTCTCTTTTGTTGATCTGTGTTTTTTAAGAAACCACTCATAAGGCTTGTTTTTTGGAGAAAGAAGCTTCTGGCTTGTGAAAGAAGAATAAACTTTATGCAGTGTCTCCCTGGTTAATCTTGCCTTTTCCTCATCGCTAACCTGCCTTCTTTCAAACTTCTCAAAGGCGAGCGCGACATCTCTTTCAGGAAGCCTTGAAAATTCTTTTTTCTTGGTTATTTCTTTTAGAATCTCGTCTTCTTCCATATTTTTCACCACCATATTTTTAAAATCCTGTATGCTTAAAAGTTTATGGCATCCACTAATCAATCTCCTTTTTATATGCAAGCAGAGAAAAAATTTCTGCTCGCACAGAACAACGAAGAGAAACTTAGGTATCTAGAAGAGATGATAAGGGAATGTCCAAAGCATAAATCAGCTGAGAAAATGCTTGCTAATTTAAAAACCAGATATATAAAATTAAAGGAGAAAATTGAAAGGACCCGAAGGGTCTCAAAAGGTGCAAGTAAAAAAGGCATTAAAAAAGAGGAATTACAGGCAGTGATTGTTGGACGGGCAAATTCTGGAAAATCCTCCCTTCTTTCTGCGCTGACAAATGCCCGGCCGAAAATTTCAGATGCTCTGTTTGCAACAACGCAGTCTCAGATTGGAATGATGAATTTTAAGGGAGTAAATATCCAGATGATAGAAGTTCCCGCCATTGAATCAGAATATTATGATCGTGGTTTGGTCCATACCGCTGATTTAATCCTAATTTTGGTTGATAGAATTGAACAGATTGATGAAATAAGAAAGAGATTGGGAAACACTAACAATAAAACGCTGGTGGTTTGCAATAAAATAGACTTATTGGACGCAAATGAAAGAAGAAGATTAGAAGCAAGATTGAAGAGTCATAAATTGAATTTTATGATGATAAGCGCAAAAACAGGGGAAAATTTTAGTGAACTAAAGGAAAAAATTTTTGAGGGCTTTGGGAAATTAAGGATTTTTACGAAGGAGCCGGGAAAACCCAGATCAGAAAAGCCGGTTATTCTTGAATCCAATTCAACTGTGAAGGATGTTGCTGAAAAAATTCTTAAGGGCTTTTCCAAAAACGTTATGGAAACACGAATATGGGGTCCTTCATCCAAATTTCCCGAGCAGAAAGTCGGGCTGGCGCATTTGCTAAAAGACCTTGATGTTGTTGAATTCAAGACAAGATAAAAATATATTCTCTATTGTGATAATTGATTTAAATAGAATAAACCAGAACAGGGCATGGAGATTCCAAAAAATAATCTAAATAAAATTTACGTAATTCTTTCTATATTAGGATTTATTTCTAGTTGGATTCCAACGTTAAGTGAAATTCAAAAAAGTATTTTGTTGTTAGCATCAATCCTTTTGTTGATTATAATTTATTTTTCACATTATTTTAGAATTTCAGATGATATTGTGCAAAAATTACGGGATTTAGAAAAGAAAGTTGACAACTTCGAAAATTTAATAAAGATGAGAAGCGATATTGAATTAATAAAAAAGGTACTAAAAATCTAAAATGGGGCATCTTTACGATGATGTAGTTGAATGGATTAAAGTAATAATTGCGGTTATAATTGGCATAATGATAATTGGTGCTCTTTTAAGCGCCTTCTAATCTATCTCCATGCTTTTCTTATCGGCACAATAATTTCTTCCAGATATTCGGCAACAGAGTTCTTCAGGTCAAGAGGATGAAGTGTTTTTCTTGTGAAGTCACTTTCCAAATCATAATATGAATTATATGTGAGATCTCCTCCAAACTTTTGAGGACGATTTACCTTAATTTTTCCAAACTTTGGGAACAAGATCATCCTCAATATTTCAAGAACAGGATTTTCTGTTGCATTTCCTTCAGGGCAATATGCTCGATTTATTTTCTCTTTTATAGTTTTAAAAGAGTCTCTTATCGAAATCATGCTGTCTGGAATAGAAGATGACATCTTTTGTCCAGGTCCTCTCAGCGAGGTAATTATTCCGGTGTGAACAAAAATCGGCTTTTTCTTTAGTCCGATTTTTGAAAATAATTCCATTCCCAGCGCGTGTATTTTTCTCTGGTCAATTCCCGCAACCACAAAATCCAAATCTAGGGCTTTTATGTCCTCAATCTGCATTAAGGGATAAATTATCTGGGAAATTTTTGCATTTTCAATATCTCTCGCCACTGTCTGCATGCTTCTTATACCGCGATTCACAGTCGTATCTAATGCCATCGCCATTACATCATTGATATAATCCTCTTTCCTCTGAAAATCAGTGCCCCTCACAAACTTGGCTTTGCTAAGACCAGCTGCTTTCATTCCGGCCTGCCATAATTTCATCTGCTTTTCCAAAAATGTCCAGTCTCCTTTTTTGTTAAGCCAAGCATGCCAGTTTGCCAGCAGAATAACAACATTTATTCCTGCCTTCTGAAAGTCAAGAAGCTTCATTAAAGTTACCAGATGTCCGAGATGAATTTCCCCCGAGGGTTCATATCCGCAGTATACTTTAAGAATCTTCTTTTTCAGGGTTTCATCCAGTTCATCCTTGTTCAAAACTTCAACGGAATTTCTTTCAATCAGCTCTTTTCTTTCGTTAATGTTCATCCCTCAAAAAAGAAAGATTAATTATTAAATGTTTTTATCTGAAATAATAACTGGAAAACCTGTTGTCAAAATT
>CAYICW010000059.1:0-3282 GCA_964362025.1 Candidatus Woesearchaeota archaeon | reverse complement strand
TCATTCCAGGCTTTAACAACATAAAATAAATAATAATATTGGGTATTTAAGAATTATTGTGAACCCGAATTTATTGATGTATTAGGTAATTTCTTAGAGAGGTCTTCTTTCCTTATCTTCCAGAATTTGCAGTCAACACATGGACTAAGAACTTTCTCTATAATTTCTTCTTTTCTTTTCTGGCGTTCAAATGAAAAGTCTAAAGACTCTTCACCGAGCAAAATCCCGCCCAGCCGTGCAGCTTCAGTGTGACTATCAATATATTTTCCTTCTGATTCATTCCACTCACGACTTTCAATAGTTATTACTTGGTATTTTCCAGATTTCATGATATCTGGCTGTGAGCAGCAGTAATAATTTACATTTTCATCTCCTGCAGGAACAGCATATGTGCATAATTTAAATTTTACTGTGCCTGTTCTGTCATCAGGATCTTTTGGCATAAAACCCCAAAAATCCCTATATTTTTAAAAATTGTTGTTTTCAGATTAAAAAAGAATTAATTCTTTCTTCTTTCTCGACCATGATAAGTTACTTTAGGTCTTCCATCAATATAAAAGGTTGCTTCTCTGCCTGCATTAAATTCTCCCTCTGCATAATTTCTTGCCCAACCATGCCCATCATTTATATTATTTACAGACCTATCAATTACAACTCTTCCTTCAAGATCTTTTACTATAACCTCAAAACCTTTACCTTTCATATCTTTTTAATTAGGAAACTTCATTTAAAAGTATTAATGTGATAAAAAATAAGAATCTTAGTTTTTCTTCTTCACGATTTCGGTGCAGATTCCTGCAGCTACTGTTGCACCGGCATCCCTAACTGCAAATCTGCTCATGAAAGGATTTTCTTTCTGAGTTTCCAGGCAGAGATTTCCCTGTGGCTTTATTCTCACTTTTGCGCTGTCTCCATTTTTCAGGAAATCAGGGCTTTTCTTTATTATTTCACCGCTTCTTGGATCAATTTGTTCAATCAGCTCGATAAACTGGCAAGGAACCTGAGCAGTGTGAACATGGAATACAGGCGTGTATCCCTTGGCGAGGACTGTCGGATGATTTATTACGGTAATTGTCGCTATGAATTCTTCAACAATGGTTGATGGCCTTGCAGCTTCGCAGATAACATCGCCGCGTGCAATGTCTTTCTTACCTACACCACGTATGTTGATTCCTACATTGTCTCCGGCAACAGCATCTGGAAGAGTCTCATGATGCATCTCTATGGTCTTTACTTCTCCTTCAATCCCTTTTCCAGTTCTTCCAGGCAATACTATTACTTTTTGTCCTACTTTCATTATTCCTGTCTCTATTTTTCCCACAGGAACTGTCCCTATTCCAGTAATTTCATATACATCCTGGACAGGCATTCTCATAGGCAAGTCTGTGGGAAGTTTTGGGTGGGGGAACTGATCAAATTGCTCAAGGACAGTTGGTCCTTTATACCAAGTCATGTTTGGGGATTTTTTTGCAACATTATCGCCTTTCAAGCCAGAGCATGCGATGAATGGGGTTGTTTCAGGATTTATTCCAACGCCCTGAAGAAGCTTTCCGACTTCTCCTTTGACTTCATTGAATTTTTCCTCTTTGTAACCAACAGAATCCATCTTGTTTATTGCTACGGCAACACTCTTGACTCCCATTGTTCTCAAAAGCCATAAGTGCTCTGTGGTTTGTGGCTGAACACCTGCAGGAGCTGCAATCACAAGGAAAGCGCAGTCTGCCTGCGAAGCCCCTGTAATCATGTTCTTGACGAAGTCCCTGTGTCCTGGCGCATCAATGATTGTTATCTGATACTTTTGGGTAAGAATTTTCCTGTAGGCAAGGTCTATTGTCACACCACGCTCCCTCTCTTCTTTGATCTTGTCCATGATATAAGCAAATTCAAAGCCAATTTTTCCGTGTTTTTCAGCTTCCTGCCTCAGCTTTGTCATTTCCTGCTCAGAAACAGCGCCTGTATCGAAAAGCATTCTTCCGACTATTGTCGATTTTCCTGCATCGACGTGCCCGACGAAGATGACATTAATATTTGGTTTTTCTTTAGCCATTCTTGCTGTAAAAATTCTATGAAGAATCTTTAATAGAGATTAATGAAAATTTAGCTTTAAAAATCTTTCGGCAACTTTAGTCATCTTTTGAGTTTTTCTGCCAGAAAAATGCTGAAATCAGAGATAAAATAACCCAGGATAAAGCCGGCAACAACGTCGCTCAAATAGTGCATTCCAAGATACACGCGGGAAAACATCACCAAAAAAGTAATAGCTATCCAAATCCAAAACAAAACATTATGGAACTCAAAAAATCTTATAAGAGAAGCGGCTGCAGTAGCATGCCCGCTTGGAAAGCTTCTGTTTATTCCAGATTCCTCAAAATATGTAAAGTTGTCTCCAAAGTCAAACCACGTAAAAGGCCTTGGTCTTGCAACAGCAACTTTAATTATTTGTGTTAATCCGAGATAAAGAACAAAAGCCAGCAACAAAGGAAGAATTTTGTTTTTCTTCCTAAAAGCAATTAAAACAACCAACACAAACAAAAACAAGACATAACCTTCTATGACATTGATGAATATTGACAAACTATCAAGAAACCCAACTCTATTATTCACGAAGAAATTAGCTATGCTCTTGTCTAAAAAAAATGAAATTATTAATAATGCTAGCCCGATTAAATAAAAATAAGTTTTTTTCATAAAGCTTTGAATTTTACAGATTTAAATAAATTGCTGAGTAAGGAGAAATCGCTTATTTTTACCCAACTCTTAAAGAATATATGCTCAATTCAGAAGGCACTACGGAATAATCTGGTTGATGAATTTCTGGGTTGACATTTATTGATGCAAAATGATCTCGTACCTTTTTTTCATATTCCTCTTTCATATTGTCTGTTTTGATGAATATTCTAACTTTTTCTATTGCGATGCCCAACTCAGAATGTTTATCGGTAATTGCTCTTAACAATATACTTGTGTTTTCTAACCCCATGGAATGCAATAATCCATAGGAATTTCTAGTTCTTAGTTCAATTCCAGCACAAACTTCTATACCTTCGGTAGACAATATCGGTTTTCCTTTTCCAGATTCAAATTCAGAAGCTTCAGGTTGCCCCATATGATATGGGGCTTTGAATAGATAGTACCAATTTAATTTTGGAAATACAATTCCTGCCTGTGTGGCCGATAACTTTTTTTCCAGAGTTAATTCATCTTTGAACATAAAGCTTCAATTAAACAAGGAATTTAAAAATCTATTGATTTTCTGCCAGTCCTTTCCTTTATCATAATAAC
>CAYICW010000058.1:0-3382 GCA_964362025.1 Candidatus Woesearchaeota archaeon | reverse complement strand
TTATGAAAAAAATAAAGAAGCTTGATAACGTCGCTTACATAAGGTTCGCTTCTGTCTATAGAGATTTCCAGGATATAAAAGATTTTAAGGATGAGTTGAGGGAATTGTAAGATGCCTGAACAATTATTAGATTATAAGCAGTTTGCAACGTTAAGAGATCGTTTAGCAGGTGAATATTCTTCAAGAATAAATATGAGTTCTAATGCTCAACTGGTTTTTAGTGATGTTTATGGAAAGACTTTGGAAGATGGCAGACGTGAAACAATAGCTGAAAGAATGGCTGCTGTAGCAGTTGATGTGGCAAGCAATGACGTGAAATATCTGCCAACAAATCTTACATTGGAGGAAAAAACGAAGCATATTGAAACCAGAGCCAAAAGATACCTTGAGATGTATACCTCTAACACTTTTAGGGCAAATACTCCCACCAATATTAATTTTGGAAGATGGGCTGCAGTATATAATGATGATGGAGATATCATTTCATATGAGATGAAAAATCAGTTAGGGTCAGCATGTTTTGTTGTTCCCGTTGAAGATATGTTTGGGGATAATGTGGAGACAATTCATCAAACAGATGGGATACTTGCTGCATGGGTAGAACAGCAATTATTACAAAAAGGCGGAGGTGGAACAGGATTTTCAGGCGCATCCTTAAGGCCTAAGGGTTCTAAGATAGGATACAATCCTGCAGTTGATGGAATGAATTCTATGGATTGGAAAAATCAGAGAGGAGTGTCTTCTGGCTGGGAATCATTTTTAGACAATTATTATAATTCTTCAACAGAAGCAGTTAAACAAGGAAGTTCAAGAAGGGGAGCAAATATGGGCATCCAAAGAATAGATCATATGGATTTCTTAGATCACTTATATGCCAAATTTGGAAGAGATAGAGGGAGGTTGGAATACAGGCTAAAGAACTTTAATTTGAGTATTGCAGGCACAGATGAATTTATGGAGGCTGCTTTAAGCGGTGGCACGTATACATTATATAATCCTCACAGAGCAAATCCAAAAACCAAAAAGATTCTCCAGAAAAAATTTGGAATAGAAAACCCTGAAATTGTGAGAAAGGGTGATCTGGCAACAAGAGAACAGTTTGAAAAAATTATGAGAATGAATGAATCAAATCCTTTTGCCCCTGTTGTAACGCCAAATATGTATCTGGATAATAATGGAAAAGATGTAATCAATGCTTATAATGGAGAAGAAATAGGCACTGTAATCAATGATATTGTCCATATTAATGCTGCAAAAGTATTAGATAGCATTGCTAAATTGTCACATTCAAATGGAGAACCTGGAATGCTTTTCATAGACCGGATTAATGAATATAATCCAATTTTGTTCATTGAGGAAATTGAAGCGACAAATCCTTGTGGAGAGCAACCTTTACCAAGGCATACTGCATGCAACCTTGGCTCTATTAATGCTGGAAAATTTGTTAGATATGCAATTATTGAAGAGAAATCTGCAACCTCTTTTGTTGCAGAAAATGGAAGAATTATTCATGTTTCTCCAGAGGAAATTGCAGGACAATTAGCAGAAGTTGGAGGGAAATACTCTTCAATTGCAGAAAAAATAAGAAAGGATTCCTTCGCGAAGATTGAAAAAAGGGGAGACGGAACCCTGGGGGTTATGTATTATGATTGGGAAAGTTTGGATCAGACAGTGGAAGATGGAATAAGATTTTTGGATAATGTGGTTGACAGAAGTGATTTCCCATCTAAAAAAGTTACTGATGCTGTTAATCGTACGAGAAAAGTCGGATTAGGTTATATGGGTGTTTGGGACGCAATGGTTCTAATGAAAAAAAGATATGGTTCTGATGAGTCATATAAGTTTGGAGAAGCTTTGGCAAAAAGATTGCATGACAAATCAAGAGAAACTTCAATGAAGCTGGCAGAAGAAAGAGGAGTTTTCCCTGTCTGGGATAAGAGCTTCTTTAACCCTGATTCTGAGCATTTCAAATGGTTTATGGGCAACCCCGCAACAATTAGAGATAGATATAGGGGAGAGAGAAAATTAAGTGATAAGATTAAAAGAAGGAGGGATATGCTTTACGGAGTTAAAGTCAGAAATGAATATCAAACAACCCAAGCTCCAACAGGGACAATAAGAAGAACTGTAGGTGAAAAAGACCTTGAATCAAAATTATATACGAATGATAATCTTGCTATCTCATCGGGCGTTGAGCCATTTTATTCTTTGGAGGAAGAATCAAAAATTATCAATACAAGAATAAAGGACTTTTCCTTGGCAGCTTATCAATTATTAAAAAGAGAGAATTTAGATTCTTCTGAAATTATTGATGCAATAAAAAAGAATAGAGGGAGTGTTAATATTTATAGCTATACCCCCAAGGAAGTATCCGAAGTTCTTAATAAAATTCCTGAAGATATAAGAGAAGTTTTAGTAACAGCTGCTGGTGGCGAAAAAGATATTTACGAAATAAGTCCGGAACAGCATATTAAAATGGCTTCAATATTCCAAAAATGGACAGATAGCGCCATAAGCAAAACAAATAATCTTCCAAACTCTGCAACTGTTGGTGACATGAGAAAAGCTTGGATTAATCTGTGGACCAGCGGATCCAAAGGAGGAACTTTCTATAGAGATTCAAGCAGAGAATTCCAAATATTAAACACAGTTGTAGAAACAAAAGAGAATGTAAAAACAAATGGAAAAGTAAAAAGACCTTTGCTTCAAAGATCCATAACTCTTGAAATGCCATATAATACCTCAGTTAAAAGAGATGGTGTTGGTGAAATTGATTTTGATCCAGAGAGATGCTTTACAACGCTTACATTCAATATGGTTAATGGACATCTTACAGGCGTTTTCCAAAACATTCCTGAAGTTGATCCTGAAAGAATCTCTCTCTTGACATCTGCAAACATTGAATTATCAAGGACTTTAAAGAATGGCAGAGCTCTGGATGATATAATCACTGATTTGGAAAAAGTTAGATTAGAAGGGAGCAGAAGAGGTGTTGTAATTGATGAAGCAGTGATGAATGGGTCTTCTGACAAGCTTCGATATCAAGTTGAGGGATCAACTACCAGAGGTGATTTGCTTAATGCTTTATATGTTGTGAAGTTTTTAACAGACGGCGGAGAGAAATTTAATCCAGAATTTATGAATGAAAGAATAAAAAGCTATGAATTGGGGGAGATAACATTAAGGTCTATTATTAATACAAGAGGAGAAGTAAGGATAGAAGAGGATGAAGGAGCAATGCCTTCTATTTTAGGTCACAGGAAGGTAATAAAAGTGCCTCAAGGGATGTCGGAAAAACTTTGTCCTGAGTGTGGATGAAAAATATAGCTTTTCATAACATAAATAATTTAAAATCAATTAATTCTTAATAATAAATGATTAT
>CAYICW010000057.1:0-3400 GCA_964362025.1 Candidatus Woesearchaeota archaeon | reverse complement strand
TCTGCTTTGGGGGTATCCTTAAAAAATTAGACATCTTCGGAATATCATATCCAAAATCCTGCAATCTTATTATTATTTTAGCCCTGTCCTGAACGCTTAATTGAGAGCCATGTCTAAGGTTTCTCTTTACTGCTTCAAGATACATTTCTTGCTTATTCAACCCTCTTAATATTTCTGCACGAATATATTTTTCTTTCTTTAGCTTGTTCCCTTCTAGCCTATGTTTTCCGTCTATTAACCAAAATTCTCCTTCATATAATGCTACAGTTATTGGCGGAAATTCATCTCCAACAACCATAGCGTTTTTATATGACAAAGCTGTCATCCAATTATAGCCCGCCCTGGGATAAATCTCCTTATCAAACTTTATGTCTTTTATTTCTAATAATTCATTTCTTGTCTTAAACATTCTAATATATCCTCCTCATTGTATTTTCTTTATCCTTGCAGTAGCAATTATCATCAAATAAATTATCTTCTAATTTAAGAAATTCTAAATCCAAATCTTTACATGTAGCTTTGCACTCATTAATCACTGCCTCATTCGAGCTTATGGCAATGATAGAAATTATAAGTGCCAACATGCTTAATGCAATAAACATCCTATTTTCTTCAATATTCTCTTTTATTCTTTTAAACATTTTTTAAGTTTCCTTCATTTAATCATCTTCTCTCTTGTTCTGTTTTCTCTCTTGCTTTCGTGCATTTTCCAGATATCCCACTTTGACCACAACTTTCAAATATACCATTTCCTGTATAGAATATTGAGGCGTCTTCATAAGATTCTCCTTGAAGTTTCCAGATTCGATTATAAATATCTCTACATTCTAAATCATAATATTTCCAATTTTCTTCTTCTTCGCAAACACATTCTTCATCAAAGTCTTTAATTTGATTTTCTTTTCCTTCTATATATAATCGGCATTGGTTTTTCTTTTTGAATTCGAATAAACTCTTATCCCAATTTTGCGGATTTGGTTCTCCTAAACAATATTTTATAGGAGCTTCCTCTCCAATTTTGGCTGTATATTGATTTCCTTGTTCATCTTCCAATGTTAAGGCATATACATCTATGTTTGGTTCTGCCTTTACAATGCACTCACACAATTCATTTTCTATGTCTTTTTGAGAGCATTCTTCATTATCCAAAGTATTCAAAAAAAGGATTATAACAAGAAGAATTAAAATCACTACAAAGATTGTTCCGAAGAAAGTCCTATCATCCTCCAATCCGATTTGTTTTTTAGTTTTCATAATAAAAGTTCTCTATTCCTTTTTATTTAAATCTTTTTAACTATCTAAAAGTAGTTCCTTACCTTACCATACCTAACATTGCCAGAACAGACAGTACCCTACCCGACCTTATGACCATGATATTAAATCTTACCTGACTACGCCCCGCCCTACGAATATGATAAATTAGTTTTCCCATAATATGCTTTCCTTAACGCTTTCAAATTCTTCTTGTTCATATATCATATAAATATTTTCAATCATGAATTTGCGTCTGGCTTCTGTCAGATACCTGAACCCGCTAAATTTACATTCTTTCAAATAGCATTCCATATATTTATATCTATAATTCATAAAGTTTTCAAAGGATTCTGCAAAGTCTTCGCCAGGTTCTGTTTCAGCATATTTCGATATAAATCTTTCATTAAACCTATACTCTTTGCAAGTTTCATTACTCCCTGAAATAAAGCAATATTCTTCTTGAGGAAGATTCCATGCTTCTTCATATATTTTTTTCCATTCGTTTCTCTGGCTTTGGTTCAACATTGAATAATAAACATGATGTCCAATTTCATGCAAAAGAACCCCCTTTATATAAAGACCGTCTTCTGTAAATATGAAAATTTCTCTTGTAATAGGAGTATAATATCCTGCATTGTCTCCAAACTCTCTTTCATGATATGTTGTTTTGTTCTCTTGTAAATAAACATTTGTTATCCCTTCAAAATAAACTTCCGGAATTTCTGGAAAAATATTAACTATGTAATTATCTATATCCACTGTGTCTTTTGATATAAATGCATAATTCTCGATTATCGGATAAAGGAAGAATCCTATCAAAAGAATTAAAGTATAGATTGAAGCGATTAAAATACCATTCCTTAATATTTCTAAATTAGATTTCTTTTTCATAATTTTTCGTTTTCCTTACCTTACCAAACCCTACTTTACCATATCTGACCGGACCGAGCCTCACCTTGCCGAACCCCACATTATGAACATGAAACTATTTCCTATGACCTTACCAAACATCACCCAACAATACCGCACCACGCAGGGCAACACCGGACCAAGCCACAAATATATATATTAAAACGAGAAATTAATTATAAACCTTTCTAACTACTCTTTGAGAGTAAGGAATTTATTTATGCTCTCCAATATTATTTTTCTTCCATTCGTTACTTTTTTTATTTCTAATATTGTTCCCCATGGCATTTTCTTAATTTTTTTCAAGAGGGAGATACCGACTTCAATATTGTCACTTAAAATCTCTCCTCTCAAATCCTCTACAAACTTGTAATCTATTATCGTTTGCATGAAAAGGGGTTGTTGGATATATTATTATAGTTTTGCTATATACTGTATATACATCCTTGCCTTACCTTGCCCCACAGCACCTGACCTTACAATACAAGACCTAATCAAACCCCGCCTCATGAACATGAAAAAGTATTTATTAGTCCTTACCAAACCTTGCCGAATATTGCCATACACTACAACACCAAACCCCGCCCCACATTACCAGACAGAATGAGTATGAAGGGTTAAAATTTAAACCTTACCAAACCTTACAGCACCCAACATTGCAAAACATTACCAGACCCTACCGAGATTCACCAGACCAAACAACACCAAATGAATATAAAAATAAAAGAAAGGAAAAATTACTTCCCTTTCTTTAACATTTCATTTCTTGGCTTGAAACTAACCACACGGAATGTTCCAAAATCCCCGCCTCTCTATAACCTTCACTACTTTAAAGTAATGAAACTGGTCGGAAGTCAAGAATCCCTACCCGGCGACCTGCCTCTTCAAATAGAGGAAGTAATTGGGTATTTCCGTCTGCCAAAATTTCGTCATCGAATATGACTGTAAATTTAGCTTTCCAGTCTCTGACTAAAGGTCTGCATTTTACGACTCTATTTCTCTGAATCACTACAGTCCGTTTGTCAATTTCGTATTCTTTGACGCCCAAGCCAATCTGTTCTGGCTCAATTCTGACCCCGCTTGCTATAAAAGGTCTCAAAGCATATTTTCCTGCTTTTTTAGCCTTGCTTGCATTCAGCAAAGCCCCCTTTATTGCTGTATTCGGGATATAAAGCTCCCCGCCTTTTTTCCTGTATACTACCTTTTCCGCTTCTTCTTTAGGGTCTCTTTTCTTTGT
>CAYICW010000056.1:1995-3424 GCA_964362025.1 Candidatus Woesearchaeota archaeon | reverse complement strand
TGGAACTTTTCCTCTTTTTCTTCTACATTTTTTATTTGGGAATGTTTTGGGCCTGTCTTGCACACCGCAATCATCTTGTTCACATCATTAACATCACCCTCCAGAAAAATTTCTATTCTCCCGTCATCAAGATTTCTTATGAATCCCTTTACATTGCATCTTTCTGCATTTTCCTTGACAAAATCCCTGAAAAATATCCCCTGGACAATTCCATTAATGTACAGTCTGATTGATTTTTTCATAAATTTAATAACAAAAACCTATTATTAAAGATTTCTTCTGTCAAATTCATTATCTACAATCCAAATGTCTTTTCAAATTCCTTCATTTCAGAATATTTAATCAAAAAGGTTCTCCCATTGCTAGTTATTTTGATTGATACTTTCTCCTTAGCTTCCTTTTCGTTGTCATTTCTCGCAATAAGGTTTTTCTTTTCCAATTCTTCCAGATACCCCTTCATTTGATTATGGGAGAGATTTGCCTTATACATCAGATGGGTTGGTTTAATGCTTCCGCCTTTTTGAAGGATTGCCACCAGCATATCTGATATTATCTCCATCCGACTTCTTTTTCTTGCCATTTTTTCCTATTTTTATAGCTAAAAATAACAGAAGGGTGTAACTTATTAACTCTACGATATTTGCGGTTGCCTGCAATGCGCCATTTGGAAAGATAAACAAAATTTGGCTTAGAGATAGAATGCCAAATGCTATCAGCAATATCTTGGTGTTTAAGAAATGATTTTCCTTGTAAATTCCATAATAATTTCTCATTATCAGCAAAAGAATGCCAAGACATGTAAGGTGGAAAAGATAATATATCTCTGTGCTTAATAATGCTGAAATAAGTATAAAGTAGCCAAATAGCAGAGATTCTCCAAGGTAAGTCCTTTTGCTATGCAGCCTGTATATTATGTAGAATCCAACCAGCGTCAAAAATTTGTAAAAGAAAAAACCAATATAATAAAATATGTCCACCGAGCTTACAAAATTGCTTGTAATAATTGCCTGTCCCACTTGGCGAATCAGGTTAAAATCATAATAGAGGACAGTTTTTGTCAGAATTGTAGCCAGTTGCGCAAGAGCGATGAGCCCAAAGCCGATTCCTATGTAAAGGAAATTTTTCTTATTCTTATTCATCCTGTAATTTTGAATGGATGAGATAAGAAATATCACAAGCACTATGAAACTGAACAATTCAATAAGCACATCAAATCCGAGAAACCAGTCCGGAGTCAGGACAATCTTCATGTCCTAAAAAACTGTTTTTCATTTAAAAAGCTTATGGAATTGCCTTCTCTGATACTTTTTCATAATGGATTTATAAACCAATTTCCTGGTTTTATCAGCTTAAAATTAATCACCATTTTTTTAACTTCCCCTGAATAAGCAAAGTCAGGGGATCATAGTCATTCATTTTCTACCTCTTT
>CAYICW010000056.1:0-1895 GCA_964362025.1 Candidatus Woesearchaeota archaeon | reverse complement strand
CTCTTTCCCCTAAGTCGAGAGGCTTAGGGGGTTCATATTCCTCTTCTGTCCAATTCATTATTCACCACTGCAACAACCTGGCTTGCAAAATACATCTTTGGCCCAACAGACACGGAGTTAACCATTTTCTTTAGTCTTTTGAATTCCTTAGGGGGCAATCCCTCATGATCCCCAAGGACAAACACACAGTTTTCAGATATTTTTGCTTCCCTTATGTCCTCTCCCTTTTTGTCTAATATGTAAACTTCATTTCCCTGTTCAATTAATTCTTCTATTACTTTGAGAAAACTCTTTTTTTCAACAAAACAGCCAGGAAGAACTTCCCTTTTTTCCCCTTCCCGATATTTGTATAATATCTTTCTAATTAAATTTGCAACATCCTTCTTGCTGATGTCAAGCTCAGGTTTAACTTCAATTTCTATGTGCTTTGGAGGATCAGGCATACCATAGAATACCAAATGCATCTTCACGTCTTTCCTCAAATCATGCGACAAAAAGAAGCCAGCGATTATCGTGTGTATTGCAATGTCCATCCTGCCGGCTTTCATTAGGTTTCCCTCTGAAAGAGCATTGCCGGATGTCACGGCTGTCTTTGAAAAATATACAAATTGTCTCATTTTTTATTATAGATTAATGTTAGAATCAATACTAACCAGGAACCAATAACCCCTAATATAAATCCTAAGATTATTGGTAAATCATTTATTGAAATTCCATAAATTAACCAGGTAAGAGTTCCCAAACTGAAAATAATATAAGATAATATGGAAATATTTTTTGAAGATTTATTTTTATAAATTTTATATGCTTGCGGGAAGTATCCCAAAGACATAATTATTCCCATAACTGTTGCTAAAATTTTTATAATTATTATATATTGCATTTTCAAACCTCCCCATGCCTGAAGCACCTTGTTGTATGGTCGTTTATCATTCCAGCTCCCTGCATGAATGCATAACATATTGTTGAGCCAACGAACTTAAATCCTTTTTCCTTCATGTCTTTGCTCATCTTGTCTGATTCCTTTGATGTTGCGCCCATCTCTTTAATATTTTTGACATTGTTATTTACTGCTTTGTGACTCGTAAACTGCCAAATGTACTTGCTAAAAGTACCAAACTCGTTCCTCGTTTCAAGGAATTTCTTTGCGTTTGTGATTGCGCTGATAATCTTTAGTCTGTTTCTTATTATTCCCCTATCATTCATCAGACTTTTCACATCCTTTTCCATATATCCTGCTATCTTAATAGGATTAAAGTTATCAAAAGCTTTTCTGAAGTTTTCTCTTTTATGTAGTATGGTTCTCCAGCTCAATCCAGCTTGAAAAGTATCTAGGATAAGATATTCAAATAGCTTTTTGTCATTGTGGCAAGGAGTTCCCCATTCCTTGTCATGATATTCAATCATAAGCTTATCTTCCTTGCCTGGCCATTCGCATCTGTCTTTAATTTGACCATGCTTGGACGAATTTTCTTCTTTCATTTGATTTTTCATTTTACTTGTCATTTGATTGGCTGCAATACAAACTCCGGCTTTGCAAAAACATCTTCTGAATTAATTACAGTATATATTCCTATAAACTTTTCTTCCGAGAAAACACAAACTCTTTTTTCATCATTAACTTTATATTTTCCATCCAAATCTTTTATGAATAAAGGACTCCCATTAAAGAGCTTGCCAACAACCTCTTTTTTTGCATTAACCGTCGGATAAAGTTCCGTGATTATTTCTCCTGGTATAATCATTTCACGAAGATTTTTATCATTTCCAACTTGGTATTCATCAACAGCCTTTTCGAAATCATATAAATTAATCGCAGGATATTCCTTGTCATCCTCTTTGAATATGCCGGCTCTCACCCTTCTTAATTCAAGCATGTGTGCTCCTATTCCAAG
>CAYICW010000055.1:0-3556 GCA_964362025.1 Candidatus Woesearchaeota archaeon | reverse complement strand
AGCCCGGGAATTCCCAGGACATGGTCCCCATGCCAGTGTGTAACAAGAATTCTTGTTACTTTTGTTGGACTTATTCCCGCCATCCTGAGTTGCCTCTGCGTGCCTTCTCCGCAGTCAACCAGAATATTTTCTCCATCACAAGTCAGAAGCATTGCAGGATGATTTCTTTTTATACTAGGAAAAGGTCCGGATGTTCCCAAGAATGTTATCTTTATCATAATTAAAATAGGAAAAACTGATTAATAAAATTAACTAACAAAGCCCAAGCTAGGCATAAGCTTTTTAGAATCCTCGCGAAACTTAAGAGGAAAAAACGCTTATTACTTTTTTAATGCTGTTGATGCGGGAGATATAAAGATAATTGTATCTCCTCGTAGAAAGGTTAACCCGACATTTCTTTTTACTTCGTTGTTTTGCATTTCTTTGGTGTTATCCAAAACCAAATTGATATGGATATCAAAAGCCAATAATGTTCCAACAAACTGCTTGTCTCCTTTCAGATGCACCAAAACTTCTTTTCCCTTGGAATTGTTTAGCAAATCCAAAGGTCTCTCGATTCCGTTAACCATCAATTAGTTTTGGGAATTTTGTTTATAAATATTTCCGTTAGGAAAGATTAATTTGAGAAAACAGCGATTTTCGATTATAAATGTTTTGCTAAAATTTGCCGCGCAAGGCAAAACATTCGCAAGAATAAACACAGCAAGATATTTAAATAACTTTTTTCAATTAATCCTATGAATAAGGGAAGAAAAATTTCAGGCGGGAAATATTCAAAAAGAAGGAAAAAAAGATTGTATGAGCGGCCAGGACAGAAAAGAATAGTAAAACTCGGAAAAGAAAAAAGAAAAAATAAAAGAATAAGGGGTGGAAAATCAAAGACCTTTTTGAGTGGTGCAGACTTTGTAAACGTTTTTTTAAATGGCAAAGTTAAAAAAACGAAGATAAAAAATGTGCTTGAAACTCCTTCGGATAAATTCCTTGCAAGGCAAAATATAATAACAAAAGGAACAATTATTGATACGGAAATGGGAAAAGTAAGGATAACAAATCGGCCAAGTCAGGAAGGGGTTTTGAATGGAATTTTGGCTGGATAAATTTTGGGAAATAATTGATATAATATAACCAAGAAAGAAGGTTTTAATCATTAGAAATATCTGAATTTACACACTTTTTTATATCTCAATTGCTTTTATCGTCTATAAAAACCAATAGGTTTATAAATCCACAAAATTTATAAACCTTACTATAACAATTCTAAAATGAGCTTCATAAAAAAATGCCCTGAATGCGGAAGTGTTAATATAACATATGACGCGCATCTGGGGGAAATTATATGCAATAATTGCGGTCTGGTTATCGAGGAGAAAATGGTTGATACTGGAATAGATCTTCAGGGCAAATTTGACAAGGGCGAGAAAAAGGGCAGGGGAGGAGCTCCTATAAGCATGCAGAAATTTGACAAGGGGCTTACAACAAACGTCGGAGAAATTTCAGATATATACAAACTTGATCCAAAACAAACACGAAAATTCTTAAGGCTGAAAAAATGGCAGGAAAGAGTTTCAACCAGTATTGAACGTAATTTAAGACTGGCAATGGCAGAATTAAGGGTCATTGCTTCCTACTTGAATCTGCCAAATGTTGTTCGTGACGAAGCTTCAAGAATATATAATTACGTCCTGCAAAGAGGACTTGTGAGAGGAAGAAGCATGGAATCGGTGATTGCATCCTGCCTGTATGCCGCATGCCGCTCATATAACATTCCAAGAACTCTTGATGAGATGGCAACAGCGTCGGATGTTGAAAGAAAAGAAATAGGAAGAACATACAGATTCATAATCAGAAAACTTGGAATAAAAGTAAAGCAAAGCTCTCCAAAAGATTACATCTCAAGATTCTCATCTATTCTCAAGCTTTCTCCAAAAACGCAGAATGATGCAATAAAAGTTCTTAAGCAGGCCGAGGATGTCGAGCTTACATCTGGAAGAGGCCCTGCTGGGATTGCAGCAGCATCATTATATGTAGCCGCATTGATAAACGACGAAAAGAAAACTCAAAGAGAGGTTGCGGATATTGCAGGAATAACAGAAGTAACGATAAGAAACAGGTACAAGGAGCTTATAGAAAAGCTGAAGCTCGAGGACAAGATAAAGCAGAAGGAAAAGGAAAGCAAGGAAAAAGTGAAGTAAGATTCATTAATTCAGTATTTTAAGGCCATTGTGAATATAACTAACCAATAATTTAACACTGATATAAAACTTAGCGGTTGATTTTTATATTATCATCAATTCTTTTTTCATTAAGTTATATTAATTTTTTCTAACAGCAAACTTTATTAAACAAAAAATGGTTACATTTTTTGTGCGGGTATGCCGGAGTGGTCAAACGGGTCAGCCTTAGGAGCTGATAGCTTAGTGCTTACATAGGTTCGAATCCTATTACCCGCATGGTTCGTTAGAAACGTGCGCATATTTACCGCATTCAAAGGATTTGACGAAACAGTTTAAAAGAAAAGGGAAGTCACCCGCATTTTTTATCCAATATTCGTATCTTTCAGGACCTTATCTACTAACCTCTCTATAAGGGATAAATCAATATTCTTGTAACCTTTTGAAATTCTTATCACAAGCTCTACCTTTACTTTGTTGATTATTTTATTTCTTATGTATTCAATATCTCTTGCAGAAAGAGACCTATTTCTTGGATTTATTTTTTCTCTGTATTTTCTAGAGACATTTATTGCATTTTCTATCTCTTTTTTATAGTAGGATGCTATTTCCTTATTCTTAGATGCCATTCTAAGAACTTCATGCATAATTGCATTTGATAGGGTGCCAATGATTAATTCAATTAGTTTTTTCCTGTTTTGCGGCATTTTTTATGATATCTTCTTCCATTTTAAAGTAAAAATTCCTATATCTCTTCAAAGCTCCTTTATCTACCATATTATTTTTCAATTCATCAGAGTCTATCCCTAGTTTTTCTTTTGTCTCTTTTTCTATATTTGACTCAGAGATCTCTTTATTTTTTACAAATAGGTAAATAGAGATAATATTTCTTATGAGTTTGTATTTTTCCTTTCCATTCAGAATATCAAAATTTTCAAATAGTGCTTTGCTTTTTATCAATTGGGCATCTAGATATTTATAATCAATATTTTTTCTTGGATGAGGCAGGAGCCTTTTTTTTGAAATACATCTGCTTAGCATTAATCTCCAAATAGGATCTATTTCCAAGGCTTTTTTAAGACTTGATTTATTAAAGAAGATTATATGAGTTTTCATGCCTATTTGATTTTCTAATTCTCTTTTTAACGTGTTTTCAGTTTCTTTCTCAGTTAGTATAAGGATATCTATATCATTAAACTGGAATCCTTCATCTAAAAAAGAACCTGTAATAAATATATTATCATAATTATAAGTCAATCTACTAATAATTTTCATAATCTTATTAACAATCTCCAATTTTACCGGTTCAATGCCTTTAATCCCATAAAAATAAAGCTTCTCGATTGATTTTATTTCCTTTGTTCTTTCTTCAAGAGGCTTGATAA
>CAYICW010000054.1:0-3630 GCA_964362025.1 Candidatus Woesearchaeota archaeon | reverse complement strand
CTGGTTTTTCCTGGATAAAGAAAGGAGAAGAATCCGCAATTATCGCCGTAAACAGAGAGGCCCTGAACGAAGTGAGGGCAAGTTTTGCGATTTCTCCGGAGAAAATTTCCGTTGTAAGCGTTTCCGGAAGCCTGAAAGGGCTTAGAAGATAATTTTAAAGTAGTAACAAAATAGGAAGATTTATAAATACAATATTGTTGTGTAAATAATGGCAAATTTAGAAGATTTAACTGATATTGATTGGTCCAAGGCATTGCCCAAAGTCAGAAGTCCAGGTGTGACAGAAAGGTTGGTATTATACAAAATAAGAAGAGGAATCAAAGGGAGATTTGGATTTTTAAGGAACACCGCCAGAACAGAAGAGGAAGTTATCCAAATTATCATGTCAACAGGAATAACAAATAATACTAAAGCTGCTAGAAAAGTTATAAGATATTTAGAGACTATCGATTATGTTTGTTGTAGTAGTAATGGTTATAGTGATATCTCTCTTCTTGGTGAGATATATTATAATTTAAAAAGAGTTCAGGACAGAAATGGAAATATAAGATTTAAAGTCCAGGATTTACATTTGCCTACCCTTTATGACTGATTAATTCTGGGGGTAATATCATAAATATTTATAAAAGTGTTTATTTGCTGATAAAGAATAGTAAAATGTTGTTAGTGAATAAACTAAAAGAAATGATATAAGATAAAGCTTAAACTCCCCACAAAAAGGTTTTTAAACCTCAAGATTTTTTAATTCATGGTTGAGAAGAAGGAAGAGATAAATTTATTATACACTTCTCCAAAATTAGAAAATGGACATGCCGATAGATATGCAGCATCAGGCAATGGGCTATGACCGCACTGCCACTATGTTTTCCCCTGAAGGAACCATTCTCCAGGTTGAATACGCACAGAAGACGGTCAGGCTCGGAAGCTCGAGCATAGGAATGATTTGTGCAGACGGAGTTTTTCTGGTAGCTGACAAAAGGGTGAAAGATAAGCTTGTAATTCATAAATCCGCAAACAAAGTCTATGAGATAGATTCCCATGTAATTTCATGTGCGGCAGGCATTGTTTCCGATGCAAGGGTTCTCATAGAAAGAGGCCAGTTGATTGCGCAGCAGCACAGGATTACTTACGATTCTCCCATAGAGCCTGAACTCATAATAAAAGAGATTTCAAACATTAAACAGCAGTTCACCCAGTATGGAGGAGCAAGACCTTTCGGTGTTTCCCTGATGGTGGCTGGTATCAGGGCGAAAAAGCCAGAGCTTTACACAAGCGACATCACTGGAAATTATTTCTCTTATCATGCAAACGCGATAGGTGAAAATGAAGAAAAAATAAGGGAAAAATTAAGGGAGCAGTACAAGCCTGAATTAAACATCAGGAAAGGAGTTAAGCTTGCTTTAGATATCTTCAAGGAAATCCAGGGCAAAAACTTTGACCTGGAAAGGTTCGAGCTCGTTTACATCAAGAATGAAGAAGGACGACTCCAGAGGGTAAAAGAAGAGGAGTTAAAGGAGTTTGTCAAGTAATTATTAATATGGTTCAGACAACGGCAAGAATAAAACAACACGGAGAACATTTTGAGATTATAGTTGATTTGGACAAAGCCTTGAAGTTCAAAAAAGGCCAATATTCTGGCACAGATTTTTTGGAAGCAGATACTATTTTTACTGATTCAAAAAAAGGCTTTCATGCTTCTGAAAAAGATCTTAAGGAAGCTTTCGGAACCTTAGATGTTTCAGAAATTGCAAAAAAAATTGTGAAGGCTGGAGAGATCCTTCTTACTCAGGAACATAGAGGCGAAGAAAAGGATAAAAAAATAAAACAAGTTATTGACTTTCTTGCTGCCAATGCATCTGACCCAAAAACAGGAATGCCCCACACTCCTGAAAGAATAAAAAATGCCCTGGAACAGGCTCAGATAAACATAAAAAATACTCCTATAGAACCCCAGATAAGAGAAATTATTGAAAAAATAAGCCATATCCTTCCCATAAGGCTAAAGACAAAGAGGATAAGAATCCTGGTCCCTGCAATCCATACAGGAAGAGCTTACGGAATTTTCAGCCAGTATAAAGAAAGCGAAAACTGGCTTTCAAATGGAGATTTGGAAGTGATAGTCAATGTTCCTTCGGGGATGCTGATGGACTTTTATGAAAAATTAAATTCAATAACCCATGGAAACGCAGTCACAGAAGAGCTGAAGGATAAGGGAAAATGAGCAGTCCAAATATTCTTTATTTAGAGATGCTTGCGCATATTCCAACTCCATCTCTTTCTGGAGGATTTGGTGTTGAAGAAAATCATCAGGTTTATCATAATTATTGCCAGTTAAGAAACTTGGCTAAAGATTTATTAAGCAAACCACAAGATAAAGAAGCAACAGAAAAATTATCAGAATTAGTTAAAAGATTAAATACAACAATAAATTAAAATGGACCGTAAAGTCGTAATTCCTGGAGAAGTCATTGCATCCGGAGAAGATTACCTTCCTGGCGAGGGAACAGAAAAACGCGGCCAGGAAATAGTTGCAATCCGTTATGGCCTTGCAGAAGAATCCAACAGGCTTGTAAAAGTTATTGCACTTTCAGGAATTTACCAGCCGAGAAGAGGGAATGTTGTCATAGGAAAAGTTGAGAACATCACATTTAACGGATGGGTTGTGAACATAGACTGCCCGATAGGAGCGTTTTTGCCTTTGTCTGAGGTGCCTAGGTTTGTAAGCAAAGAGGCAATGTCTGAGGTTTTTGACATAGGAGAAATGGTTGTCGCAAAGATTTTCGGAGTTAACGGAAGAGGAGTAGACTTAACCATAAAAATGAAGGGGCTTGGAAAGATAGAGGAAGGAATAATAATGAAGATAAACTCAAACAAGGTTCCTCGCGTTATAGGCAAAGAAGGAAGCATGATAAACATCATAAAAAAAGAAACAGGATGCGAGATAACTGTCGGCCAGAACGGACTAATCTGGGTCAGGGGAGAAGGGATAGAGGACGAGCTTTTCGTGAAGAGAGCCATAATGTTCATTACAGAAAAATCATTCACTTCCGGACTGACAGAGGAAGTCCAGAAATGGTTCGACAAGCAGAAAAAGGAGGGAAAATAAAAAAATGACAGCTAAGGAAAAAACAAAGGAATTCAAACGTCCAGACGGAAGAAAGCCAGAGGAAACAAGGCCTATGAGCGCGAAAGTCGGAGTTGTTCCCAACGCAGACGGAAGCGCGATGTTTTCTTTCGGAGATACTGTCGCAATTGCTGCTGTCTATGGACCAAAAAAAATGCACCCGCAGCATTCACAGGATCCTGAAAAAGGAACATTGAGATGCAATTACAGCATGCTCAGTTTTTCTGTTGCAGAAAGGGCTCGCCCTGGTCCTAACAGGAGAAGCACAGAGATAAGCAAGATAACAGAATGGGCTTTGGAGCCAATATTGATGATTAAAAGATATCCCAATATGGTCGTTGATGTGCACATAAATATCTTGCAGGCAAATGCTTCCACGAGGTGCGCCGGAATAAATGCTGCTGCTCTCGCCCTTGCCCATGCAGGAATTCCCATGAAAGAGATGGTTTCAAGCGTTTCTATAGGAAAACTTGACAAAACCTTGGTTGTTGATTTGATAAAAGAGG
>CAYICW010000053.1:0-3632 GCA_964362025.1 Candidatus Woesearchaeota archaeon | reverse complement strand
AAAAAATGAAGGTAAAAATAACAAAGAAAATAATCTGTAAGGTTATCATTGCAGTTGCTGTCTTTTGGCTCGCTGATTTTGTGATGCACATTACGGGAGCAGGAGAAACAAATTATTATTACTCCCTAAAGTTTGTAAACTCTTTTCTTTTTGCATTCATCTGGTTCACTGCATTTGACAGCACTAAAGTTTACAAAAGAACAATATATTCCTTTGTGGCGGGAACATGGATTTCATTTACCTACTTGATAACTTCTTATTCAGGATTAGTCCAGTTCTTTGGAGTTCAGGCATTGTATAGCCCTCCTGCTTTTGTTATCTTCGGCGCATTCCTGTCGCCGTTTTTCTGGTGGATATATCACAGCCTTGTGTTTTGGTTGGGGTTAGAGGTTGCAAGAAAAGTCATAAAGAAGTAAGCGAGCGAAGCGAGTTAAACTAAATTATTTCCCAACTGTGCTGTTTTTTACCCAGTCCTGCTTGATTGCATAGCTTGTTATGTCAACTACCCTGTCAAAAATGGAAATCATCCAGTTAAAATAAATTTTTGTTCCGTCTATTATGCTGCTAAAAGAATTAAATTGAACACGATTGATAATAAAAACATAACCAATGCTTAGCACAATAAATATAGCCCCTATTTTTACCATCCCTGTGGCCATTGATTGCCTCTTCTGCACCAATGCAACAACTATGAATACAACTGCTACGATTATTCCAACAATAACCCACCCCGCATCTAGATTAATAGCCATAAACATTAAACACTGCGGAATTATAAAAATCTTTCTAAAACCTAGAATCTGCTGCACCATTCGCACCCTTCTTCAGGGCATTCTGAGTTGAGTATAAACAGAGCTTTTTTCCAGGCATTTTCCGCGTTCTTTATACTAATGGGAATCTTTTTCAGCGTTGTGTCAAATATAACCTCTCCTTTTTCAGTCACTTCTCTTGGCACATAAAACAAAAGGAATGAAAAATCCTCGGTATCATACCCATTTTTTCTTAAAAGCAGGTTGTAAAGGTCCAATTGCTGCTGATAATGCTCATGAGTATCCTCTTTCAGTCCATATCCTCTTGTCTTGTAATCAAGAACTATCAGTTTGTTTCCCTTTTGAAGAATATTATCCACTGCACCATGAAGCTCGTTTCCTTCTTCATCCTTGAATGATATTCCCTTTCTGTTGTTCTGCCATATTTTCAGCAGTTCCTTGTCATTGAACAGCTTCATTCCGATGCAGTTTGTGTCCTCGCATATTTCCGGGGGCAGGAGCCCCCGTTCCATGAATTTGTCAAAATGTATTTTTAGAATCCTGTCCATCCCGCTAGGGAGAGACGGGAAGATTCCAACAGGCCTTTTCCACACTTCATTCTTGTCCAACCAGAAGCAACGATGGCATTCTTTCATGAGATTCAGAGAGCTTGGTGAAAGCTTGAATGTTTTCATATCGCGGAAAATCACGCGGATTATTTAAACCCTGCTTTTGCAATAGATATTTTTATAAAACCACTTTTAATAAGCAACTAATGAGGATAGATGATTTTGTGACAGAAACAGCAGGAGGAGAAGACGAAATTCCAGGAGATAGAAATAAGAGTTATGATTATCTTGCAAGCATGCCTGCGAGGGAACTGGCATATTACTTTAAAACAGGAACCTCCAATGAAATAATAATTTACACGGCTTTTCTTAAGACAAAATCCGAACAATATAACAAAGAATTTACTGAAGCTTCAGCTGACCCCTTGCTCGGCGAAAGGGATGAAGATGAGTTTGCGGATGATTTTTAAAATGACACTAAAGATTATTGATGATTTTAGGGAAAAAAAGTTTATTAGTTTTTACAAGTCTATTAGAAAAACCGACCCGATTGATTTGGCATATTTTTATGTTAAGGGAGCAACAGTTAGTGAAAGGGCATTTATTGATGACGCCTTGATTGAAGCAACAATAGAATATTTGGACATTTTTAATAAATACCGTAAAAACCCGCATCTTCTTGATACTGAAGTCAAATTGAGGGGAAGATTTACAGAGCCTTCAGAGTTGGAGCAAAAAACAGAATAAAATAAATTGTTACTTCTTGGCTAAATCCGCTACGGTTAAAAGTGGAAGTTCAGGATACTTTTTCTGATCCGATGTTGCAAGAACCTTGTAAACCTGCTCATGAGGATGTGCTCTGCCATCTTCATCATAGTAATAGTACGAAATCCACGATGTAGCCTTATGAACCTTAGCATCTATTGTGGAATAAAAATAATCCCTCTCGACATCTATTTCTGCTTCTTTGTCTTTAGTTGTTACATCTGGCTCCCTGCTAATCTTGATAACTAACCCCTCAAGATTTTTGTAATCAGTTTCCATCTCCAGTAAAACGAACCCTCTTTTTTAAAGAAATCTATTCTGAAAGATATAGATAGTTAATTTTTATGTATATGTTCTTCAATAATCTGAGAGATGGGCTTGCCTGTTTTTTCTCTCAATTCCTTCAATTTATTTATAGCTCCAACCGACAAGGTTATATCTATTCTTTTCCTGTGAAAAGGAAGTTCTCTTGTTTTGTCATAGTTTTCAAGAGCTTCAAAATCTTTCCTGTATTTCCTCATAATTTTCTTAATTTCATCTGATTGCATTTTTTATTCTCCTCTCTATTTTTCTTATGTCATGAATATTATGTTTTGCTATAGAGACTATCTGATATAGTAACATTTCTCTATCAACTTGCTTTTTGTATTCCCTAGCAAATACATGCGAAGCAAACATCGCCGTTCTTTTATTCCCATCTGAAAATGGATGGTCTACCAGAATTGCTCTAAGTAAATATGCTAGTTTTTTGTAAGGACCTATTCTTTTATCTTCCTGTTTTTCAAGGGCATAGTCCAGACTGGAACCGCTTCTAAGGTTTCCACCAAATCCCCCATTAATTCTTAAGAGGTCTTTCTTACCAATTTTCATACACATAAATAATGGTAAGTTATTTATAAATGTTTCTATATCTTGCCACTTTTCATACACATAAATAATGGTAAGTTGCCTTACCTTCTAAGAATAAAAGTTAAATAAAAAATAAAAAATTTATTGAGAAAGTGTGTGCGTTCAACAGGTTTCGATTAATTAAAACCTTCTTCTGTCTCCGCCACCGAAGCCGCCCCTGCTTCCGCCTCTGTCTCCTCCTCGGCTACCTCCACGGTCTCCGCCGAAGTCTCTTCGAGGTGGTCTTGGCCTGTCAGGGTCCATTGGCTTTGCTTCGTTAACCTTAAGTCTTCGTCCCTCAATATCCTTGTCGTTCATTTCAGCTATTGCCTTTTGAGCAGCAGCGTCATCATTGAAGGTTACAAAACCAAATCCTTTGCTTCTTCCTGAAAACTTGTCTTTTATGACAGTAGCTTCAGCAACTTCCCCGTATGTGGAGAACATGCTTTCAAGCTTCTCATCATCAACAGTCCATGGAAGATTTCCAACGTATATTTTCATGTTATTTTTTCCTCCTTACATTTGTCTCGCGCACAAATCGATTACTGACAAAATTTGTAATTTTAGTCTACATTTCATCTTTGTACTTAACTTAGAATTAGCCGAACCGCGAAATCAAATCTTGAATCACTGAATCTACTCATTCTATGTCTGGAATAAA
>CAYICW010000052.1:0-3729 GCA_964362025.1 Candidatus Woesearchaeota archaeon | reverse complement strand
TTTATAAACACATTTTGTATCTGAAAAATACTATTAACGATTAACTACTTCGTTGCAAGATAAGTTCTAGGCTTGCGGCGTATAAAGTAGGAGTTAATTCAAAGAAGATGGAACTGAAGCAAGAAATACTGAAAGCTCTTGATGAGCTGAGAAAGAATGAAGAAAGAAAATTTAATCAGACAGTGGACTTAATTATAAATCTGCAAAAATTTGATGTTAAAAAGCAGAATATAAACTTATTTTTGAGTGTTCCATATAAAATCAAGGATAAGAAGATAGCAGGATTTTTTGAGACAAAAAATAAGGGTGTGGAAACAATAACCCCCTCTGAATTCAAAAATTATTCCGAAAAGAAAGAGCTTAGGAATCTAGCCAGAAAATTTGATTTTTTTATAGCCCAGGCAAACCTGATGCCAAAAGTGGCTACTGTTTTTGGGAGAGCCCTTGGACCTGCCGGAAAAATGCCTTCCCCCCAACTGGGAATATTAATGAATTCAGACGAAAAAAGCATTGAATCATTAAAGGAAAAAATAAACAACAGCGTGAAAGTAAAGATAAAAGAGGCTAGTGTTAAGCTGGCCATAGGAAAACAAAACATGAAAAACGAGGAACTAGCTGAAAACATACTGGTTGTTTACAATGCTATTCTAAAGATTCTGCCAAAGGGAAAAGACAACATGAAAAACATGGAGATAAAATTCACGATGACTAAACCTCAAAAAATTCAAATAAGATAAAAATGAAAACCAAAAAAACAATGGCCGTTCATGTGTCTGCTGGCAAGATAAAAACTGTAAAAGATTTAGAGAATCTTATAAAAACCAAAAAAACTATTTTAATAGCTTCTATAAAAAATTTGCCTTCGGCAAAATTCCAGGAAATAAGCAAAAAATTAAGAGGAAAGGCTGAAATAAGGGTGCCAAAGAAAAATCTCATATTCAAGGCTCTTGATTTGTCGGCTAAGGAAACTGTCAAGGAGCTTAAAGAACAGATTAAAGACAGTGTGGCAATATTATTCTCAGATATGGATACATTTGAGCTGGCTTTGGAATTAATAAAAAGCAAGAGTCCAACAAAAGCAAAGGCAGGACAGGAAGCTGTTGAAGACATAGAAGTTCAGCCTGGTCCGACAGATTTGATTCCAGGTCCTGCAATAAGCGAATTGGGAGCTTTGGGAATACAGATTCAGATAGACAAGGGGAAAATTCATATAAAAGACAGCAAGGTAATAGTAAAGAAAGGGCAGAAAATTTCAGCCAACGCGGCTGATGTAATGAGCAAACTGGACATAAAGCCTTTTTCAGTTGGATTTGTTCCGCTATGCGCATTTGATGCAAAAGAAAACAAGATATATTTCAACATAAAAATAGACAGAGAAGAAACACTAAATGAATTAAAAGCAACATATGCAAAAGCCTTGGCCTTTGCAGTAGAGATAGGATATGCTGTTCCTGAAACAATCAAATTCCTCATAGGAAAAGCAGGCATTCAGGAAAAAGCTCTTGGAAAAATAATCAATGTTCAGGAAAATAAATCCAAGGAGGAAGAAAAATAATGGAATACATATACGCTGCACTTTTATTGCATAAGCTCGGAAAAGAAATCAGCGAGCATAATGTAAAAGAAGTTGTCACAGCCACAGGCACGCATACAGACGAGTCAAAAATCAAGTCTCTTATTGCAAGCCTGAAAGGCGTTGACATTGAAAAGGAATTGGAAAGCGCAAGTTTGGCTGCAGCTGCTCCGGCAGAGGGCCATAAGGAAGAAAAGAAAGAAGAAAAAGTCAAGGAAGAAAAGAAAGAAGCTGCTGCTGAAGGATTGTCTGCTTTGTTCGGGTAGAATTTTATTTAATTTTTTATACTCGAACATCATTCTTACTTAGAGGTCGTTTTGCCAAAGAATTAATAAAAAATAGTATTCTTTCTTTGTTTGGATTATTCTCAAATGCTCCAATTTTAATAAGATTCTTAGCTAAATTCAGATTACATAACGCTCTCACAAAATTATGTTTTTCTTTAATGTAAGGATGGAATCCGTATTTTTCTAAAATTTTTTTATAATGATTAAGATAATTTATTATTTTCTTTAGTCTGAAGAGCTTTTTTTAGCTTGGCTTTGAAACTATAATTATATAAATATTAGGGGATTATTTCTTAAATGGATAAAAAGCTATTATTTGGGACTTTATCTGCAGTATCCTTTGCTTCTATATTGTTTATGCCTGCGGATTCAAGCGCATGGATATATCTGTTGATTTTAGGAATAATTTTTGCAATTGGATGGTATAAGGCCAAATAAAAAATTCTGATAAATTCATTTCCCGTAATCCTTAAATAACCAGTTATCAATATTAATTTATGAAAAGTATTAACAAGAGAAATACCATGAATTTTAACAAAGAAATATTCTTTGGGGAAATAGGAGCTTTAATCGGAACGCCTTCAATCTCATACTTAGTTTCTCTTTTCACATCTGTTGTAAAGTATATTTCCTTTGCTGCGGTTGTTGGGGGATTAATGGGACAGGTAATATTCTGGTTATATATGAGAATATATGATAAGAAGGTTGATAAAAACATGTCTGTAAAGAATCTTGCAGAGGATATTATTTATTTCACCCCCGTTGCTTTCTTAATCGCAGTTTTGGTTTATTATCCAACGCTTTTTTTTGCTTCAGAATATCTTCTCAATGACCAGTATAAAGTTGTTTATGCGGTTATTTCTTCCCAGATTTTGGCATTTTCTGCTTTCTTAATTTTGATAAATGTTTACAGGTATTTCCTGGCAAAGATTTACGGGAAGGTTTTGTAAACGCCCCAGCAAAAACCCCATTAAAAGTAATACAGTTGGAGGAAGTTACCATTCAATTTTCAAGGAAGCGGGAAGTTTATTCCTAAATCTTTTTTGTTCCTGCAGGTAATGTTTCCTGCATAAATAGTTCCAGCCTTTCTTTTTGCTATTTTTCATCATAAAGGGATATACTTCTGCATAAACAATATTTGTGCATTTTCCTTCAAAATCGCAACATGGGAGTTCTTTTTTATTCTTTAATATCTTAAATCTTATTATAGAGTCGTTTTGCTTGTTCTTATTATTGACAACCCTTAATTTCAAGTTTTTGTCATAGTATTTTTCTACAATTTGCATTTTAAGAATTTAATGAAAAATCTTATCGTGATGATCAAAATCTTCTAAAGTTACTGATTTTGTATTCTCGTCGACTGAGAATGTAAGCACAAAATGTTTGTCTATGTGAACTTCTTTCCAGTTTTGCAAAGGTGCCCTTAAATTTTTATAGTGTTGCGGGTTTTTAATAATCTCTTGCGCCTTTTTCATTATTATTTCATACTGTTTTCTATTTTTCTTAAACAATTTAGCCAGTTTTTTGTCTAGTTCTGGTTTGATTTTTAAAAAATACATTACTCATACCTCTTCCTCAAATTTGCAATAGTCCCAACATTAATGGCTTTTTGTTTCATAATGCTCTCGGCCTTTTTGATATATTCTGGCCTTAATTGTGGTTCAAGTAACTCTTCTTCATATTTTTCAGCCATTGTATTAATTGCATGAGACTTGTCTTTTAGCCCATATTTAGCCTTTAAGATATTCAAAATCCTATTGGTTTCTTCAGTTATATCGATTATCGCTTTAACCATAATACCTTATTAATATG
This sequence comes from Candidatus Woesearchaeota archaeon, assembly GCA_964362025.1. Classification (GTDB taxonomy): domain Archaea; phylum Nanobdellota; class Nanobdellia; order Pacearchaeales; family GW2011-AR1; genus JAGVNG01. The sequence goes on along the minus strand of CAYICW010000052.1, from coordinate 57 downwards.
ATATTAATATTTAAATATTTCTCTTTTTATCCCGCAAAAACCCCATTAAAAGTAATA
>CAYICW010000051.1:0-3823 GCA_964362025.1 Candidatus Woesearchaeota archaeon | reverse complement strand
AGAAAACTTCACTGGAGAGGGTGGGAATTTCCAAAAGGAGGAGTAAATCCCAATGAAGGAATGGGGCATGCTGCAAAAAGGGAATTAAGGGAAGAGACGGGATTGAAAGTTTTAGCAATAAAAAAATTTAATGTTTTTGGGAAATACAAATATGAAAAACCCTTGAAAGACAGGCAGGGATTTATTGGACAAAGTTATGTTCTTTATGCAGCAGAAATAAAAATGGGAAAAGTCAAATTAGACAGGATAGAACATTCCGGCTACAAATGGCTTGGATTCAAGGATGCTTTGAGGACGCTGACATGGCCAAATCAGAAGAAATGCCTGAGGATTGTGAATAAGTGGCTGGAAAAACACAGAAAAGCTTATAAGTATTCTAAAAATTAACGGGCTATGGATTTAGCAATAGAATCTAATAGGATAACAGGAAGATTAAAAAATTATTTTAATAGCAATTTAACAGAAATTGCATTAAAGGGTAGAGGAGAAGTAAAGGAGATATCCATTGCAACACCCTTCTTGTTATATGATGGAACCAATCTGGAATTAAGGCTCAGGCAAACAGAAAGCGATACAGCTTATCATGGCATGAAAATTGGAGAAAAAGAAAACAAGGTAATATTGCACGATAATTCAAAAATTTATATATATTTATTGGATGAAGGAATAGATTTATTGTCCAAATTGCCGGAACAGAGAAAATACAGAGATTTTGTCACATACTATATGACAAGGAATAAATTTGGCTTTAATGAAAGACAGAAATGGTTTTATTCTGATCCTGCGAATAAAAATTCCGGAGAACTTATTTTATTTATGCATTCTCTGCAAAGAATATCTTCTCTTATTTTAACCAAAACTTTGCGATATAATCCCCAAAGATAAATTTAAAACTCTTTTTCTCCTTATTTAAATATGAATTTCAGAAAAATAACGCTCAAGTCAGGGGCAAATGTCATACTGGGAAAAGATGAGAACAGCAATGATTACCTGATGAACGACTTTAAGGGAAAGTCGAATGTCATTCTTCATACTGCCACGCCTGGAAGTCCTTTTGGCGTAATTGACAAACTAAAGCCTACAAAAAAGGAAATTTATGAGACAGGGCTATTTGTCGCAAGATATAGCCAGAATTGGAGGGATAACAAGAAAGATGTAAAGGTTAATGTGTTTACTGGAAAAGGCATATCAAAAGAGAAAGGCATGAAGCCTGGTTTATGGCAAGTCAAAAAACTAAAGATAATTACAATAAAAAAAGAAGACGTTATCAAAATCGATAAAGAAAATAAAAAATAAAATTATTTCTTTACTTGCAGTGAGGACAGCAAGGCATTGCAAGCTTGGATAATCCTTTTAGAAGAACCAAGATACCTATAAGCATTCCCCATCCCAAGAAAGGCCATAAGGCGTTTGCAAGTATAACTGCCCCTGCAATTGTCCACATCCAGCCATGACATGCTCCGCATATTCCTCCGCAGCACATGCCATCTTTCATTGCCATACTTTTATTATCTTTCATAAATTAAATTACTACCTCCTTTTATAAAATTTATACGGACTTTGGCTTTTTATAGCTTTCCGCGAGGGAAAGACCGGAATTCTAAGGAATTCCGTCGACTTCCCTGGACAAATCCAGGCCGCAACTTCGTTTGCTTCTGTGAACAGGAAATTCACGTCGTATGCGCCAATCGGGAATCGAACCCGAACAGTCGCCTTATTCCATGGACATATGCCGCAGCGGCGTCATCTGTGGGAAGGCGAAGTCATACCACTAGACCATTGGCGCTTTTGATTATAAAAATATAAAAAGCAGGATATATATTTATTTTTATGTTTCATGAATCAGGCGTACAATTGGGGAAACAGGGAGTAACTAACAATTTTGTTCAAACCCTTGAAGGTCATTTTCAAAATCATAGAATAGTAAAGGTATCTGTATTAAAAAACGCCAGAAAGGACAAAAATGATGTCAAAATGCATGCAGAGGAAATAATCAAGAGGCTTGGCGACCATTATGATTACCGGATGATTGGCTTCACAATAATACTGAGAAAGTGGAAGAATTCTGTTAGATAGTTTTATAAATCTCCTTCAAGATATAATTTTAGTTAAGCTTGTTGATTAAGTTCAACCTGTCTAATGCCGCGAGGCATGACTATAAACCTTTAAAAAAGGTTTCCAAAAAACAACACAATGGGAGTATATGATACAGATTCTCAAGAGTATAACCTTAAGTTAGCAGAAGCTCTGAAGGAAATTCCTGAATTCAAAATGCCGGAATGGGCAGAGTTTGTTAAAACAGGCCCTGCCAAGAAAAGACCAATAGACGAGCCTGATTTCTGGCATAAAAGAGCCGCAGGCATTCTTAGACAAATATACAAGAAAAAAACAGTGGGAGTTGGCAGATTAAGAACGAGATATGGGAGCAAGAAAAATAGAGGATATAAGCCGGAAGAATTCAGAAAATCAGGGGGAAAGATAATAAGAGTTATTCTTCAGCAAGCTGACAAGGCAGGGCTAACGGAGATAGTAAAGGTAGGAAGAGAAGCACGAAAAAGAAAATTGGGAAGGCAATTAACAAAGAAGGGAATAGAATTTTTGGATAGTATAAAGTAAAAAATGACAAAGAAAAATCAACTTAAAAAAATAAAATTGGGAAAGAAGGGAAGGCAGACAAAATGGGCACCTGTCTGGGCTGTTCTGAGAAAATATGGCAAGGGAAAAAGAGTGCATCCTTCTGCAATGACAAGAAACAGAAGATCATGGAGAAGAACAAAACTAAAGATAACGCCTAGAAAAATAAGGAGGTCTCATTTCGCATAATAAGAAAATGGCAGAAAAAGAAGCAAAAACAGACAAATTAGAAAGAGAATATATAATCAACATAAGAAGGAAAGTCGGAGGAGTTGCAATATACAAAAGGGCTCCAAAGGCAATAAGAACGATTAAAGAATTCCTGGTGAGACATATGAAAATTAGGGACAGAGATTTAAGAAAAGTAAAATTAGACAGATATCTCAATGAATATTTATGGGCAAGAGGAATAAGAAATCCTCAAACCAGATTGAAGATAAAAGCAGTAAAAGAGGGGGATATAGTAAGAGCCGAGCTTTCAGAGCTTCCAAATGAGCTTAAATTCAAGAAACAAAGAGAAGAAAAGAGAGAGCAGAAAGGAACTGAAGCTGGAAAGAAGAAGAAAGCTGAGAAGAAGACTGAAGAAACTCGTCCTAGCGAGGCCGAGTTAGAGAAAAAAGATGAGGAAGTAAAGGAAGAAAAAGAAAAGAAATCGGCAATCGTTGAGGCAGGAAAGATGATGGAAAAAGCTGCTGGAAAAAGAGCAAAGCATGAAACAAAAGGAAAGGCAATGGAGCCAAAGCACGAGCATAGAATGGCTCTTCAAAAGTAATCATTCTACGAACGCCTAAAAGTTATTCTAAATCATAATAATTCTTATATAATCTTTTGGGATTGAACCGGCATGACAAGAAATTCCCTGGATGAAAGGGCTAAAAAACTATACAGATATTTTGTGACAAAGGAAGGTGAAATGCCTGATATGAAAGATGAGGAAAATAAAAAAGCGGTGCAATATCTATTTAATAATCATTATTTAATAAGGAAGGAATATGCTTCTCCTCAAACAACTCCTGAGGGAGAAAGATGGGCAAGAGAGGAATAATAAATCAGGGATTAAAAATTCTTATTTCATGCCTGATTTTTCCGTCAAGTTTTTCCTGATTTTTCCTGCACAAAAATTCAATTCTCTGGGCAGACCAGTGAGCTGTCTTTCTTGGATTTTTTTCGGACCAGTATGGAATCCCTT
>CAYICW010000050.1:0-3823 GCA_964362025.1 Candidatus Woesearchaeota archaeon | reverse complement strand
AAATTATATTCCCCAATACAATAGACGACAGCAAGAATAACGCGAGCACAGAGACAAGCGCGACTATGAAGTAAAGGAATATTCCACGGGCAAAATTTCTTCCTGCATTATATGTTCTTTCAAGCTTGTTTTCCCCGGAGTCTATCGTGACAAGAGTTGTTGTCAAAATGAATATTATTTCTATTATGTATATCCCTATAATCAACTGAAGATAATAAGGAGGGATCATTTGGCTTAACTGGAAAATTCCATCTTCTCCTACAAAATTTGATATTCCGCCTAAATCTGCTCCACTTAGTTCTGAAAGATCTAACTTGTTCAATATAGCTGTAATCATAGCAGCCAACCCAACAACAACTCCAAGCAATAACGGAGCCAGGAATGTCATGTTGCTCTTCATATCAGATACTATCTCTGCAAGCATGTCCTGAAGCCGTTGGTTTATCTTGTGAATATTTTTAACATATTCAGATATGCTCATCAAACTGAGTGCAGCTATGCTCAGGCCTTTCTTCGCTGATTCCACAAGAATTTTCATGCTTGTGGAGATTAATTCAGAGGGATAATATCTCAGAGCTCCTGTGCTCTGATTGAATATTGCATTCTCGACGCTCATTCCCCCCTGCCTGATGTTATAATTGACTCTTCTGAAAAAATCCTCTGTTCTCAATCCCTTTGAAGACTCTGCAATTCTCCCAAAAGCTATCTCGGGCGGAATTCCGTTTCCTATTCTATTTCCAAGTTGGAACAATGAATTGTTAAACTCTGCTTCAAGCTGTTTTGTTTTCTCTCTCTCAATGATAAGCTCTTCTGTCTTTTCCTTGAATGCCATTGAAAAGAACAGGGCAATTGACACAGGAATAAGCATGCTAAAGAGCAGAGCGCCTATCCCAAATGGCCCCGCCTGTCCGGAAGAGTCAGAGATAAATCCAAATAATTGCTCATTTCCCAAAAACGTTAGCCCGAGTTCTGCAAAGGTGTAATCTCTTTGCAATCCAAGCGTTATCAGAACATCAAGGGGGATATATCCAAATATCAATGGAAGTAATCCTATTACAAAAAGAGGAAATGTCAAAAGAAACGCGGCTGCGTACGGCTTTCTTGTCTTATATTTATAATAAAGGGGATTTCTTTCCAGTAACTCTGTTTCTCCATGCCCTCCTGGTCTCAGCAGCATTATTTTGTCTGTAAGATAAAATACAAAAAAAGGAATTATTAAATTAAAGAGTATGAACACATGGATAGTTTTGATTAATCCTCCAATCATTGCGGAAGCGAGAGGAATAAGCACCACGCCGAGCGTGGGCAATACCACCCCTAACATGTATACAGTGTTTAATGGGCTTCGCACGTCATGTGTGAATTTAAGCATCTTCTCATATACTCCGTCTAAAACAACCTGCAATGATTTCTCAAGTATGGTTATTCTCCTCAGATTATCCGGCTCAAACAAACTGCTTTCTATAAGATGAAAGGATTCTATGAACTCAATCGAGTAATCTCTCCAGGTTTCCAGATAATTATCAAGGCTGTCTTTTATTGTTGAAAACCTGCCTATCTCAACATCATAAAATACCTTCTTGAAATCCAATGCAAGCGGATACTGCAAGTGCTCTGATGCAAAACCTATTGCCTTTTCCAGGTTAGGAGTATGCCTCATGTATACCACAACATAAAGTATTGCGGGAACCATCTGCGAACTGGCTTTTAGCCGCCATTTATTCGCCAGTCGTGCAGGATACCCATTCACAAAATAAAAAAGGAATACAGAAAAAATAACCATTAAAATAAAAAACAAAAACGGAAAAGACGCGAGATCTCCGTTAATAAGAAGAACAGCCAAGGAAATCAGCAGGCCTATTAAGAAAACACCTACGAAGACCATTACACTCAGAGTCAGCGCCTGCGAAGGCTCAACATCAAGATGCGCAATTTCAAGTTGTCTTTTTATTGCCGTCCTATCCTTCTCGGCAACATTCAGTTTTATTGCATTTCCAAGGCTTCTGCACCACTTTTCATATTTTGAAAGCTCTGGCGCCATCTCTTCCTTGAATCTTGCATACTCTTGGCTGTAATCTGCGTGCCTGATGCTGGACACGTTAATCTGTCCTTCTATCTTGCTCCCGTATTTTCTAAGAATATCTTTTACATCAGCCATATTTCGCCTCTTTTTTTCATCAATAAAGAATGGTAAAAACAATTAATAAATCTTTGGAGAATTATAACACAGATATCTGATATTTATCCTCATAAACAATCTCTCCGATTTTTTTCTTAGTGGAAAAATCATATAAAAATCTCTTTTTACTGATATTCTTTTCAAAACAAATAAATTTTCTCTTAGTTATTTTCTTAGGATTTAATATCTTTCCATGAATTTTTTTAAGAAGTGTTTTTTTATATTTTTTATCACCCAATTTCTTAAAATAAAATTTACATCCTTTTTTCAATTCTGGTTCAGGCAACCACTCTATGGACTTATTTATTTTTCTAGTCCACTGTTTATTTTCTTCTAGCCACGCAGGACTTCCATATCTCATTCTTGTCTGCCGATTAAACCATTTTGCTATTTCTAAAAAGATACTCTTATTATTGTAATAATATCGATAATATGTTTGTATATTCATAATTTATCACCCCTTTCTCTTCTTCACTTCTGTATTCAGCCACTTCTGCCAATCTGGAAAAACCCTGGTTGACATTGGAAGCCCTATTTCCTTAGTTATATTATCAGATATCTCGTGAAACGAGTGATTTGCAAGGGTGTTAAATTCTGATTCAAGAAGATTTAAGTCTCCTGTTTTCTGGGCGGTATCGACAAGTTCTTTTTTTATCTTGGCGCGGAGAAGAATGTTATCATATACTGCATCCCAATTTCCCGCCCATCCTCTTACATTTGAAGCTATGTCCTTGATTATTTCGCTCTCCCCGTTTATCAAATCTTCTGTCGGTTCGAGCTCGTCTTTTTCAACATTGTATCTCATCAAATCAACAAAGCCTTTTTCCAAAAGAGGATCCTGCTTCCAATGTTTTCTTACCTCTGCAAACTGAAGAAGCCTCTTCCACGAGTGGAGTCCATCTGGAGATTTTATTGGATTTGCTACAGCTATCAAGTCTGTGGCTTTGAAGCTTGTTGTTGGCACCTCCAAATCATTTACAACCCTGTCAAAAACAGCGTATGGACTCGCGCCGTGTATCGTTCCTGCAACAACATTCGCCAAAGCGCCTATTCTCATTGCTTCATACAACGCCTTTGCCTCAACGCTTCTTACTTCTCCAATTATTAGGCAACTATCACCCAGTCGCAGACTGGTCCTAATTCCGTCGTCTGCAGACAATTCAGATGTTGTTTTTAATAATGCAGAACGAACCTTCATCCTCAAGATGTCATATCCCAATTTCCTGAGAGACTCTACAGGGAGTTCAAGAGTATTATGCGCAACTATATTCTCGCAAATGAAATTTTCATGACCTGGAACAGATATATCATAAACATATTTTTTGTTTTCTTTTGCTTTCCTTGCATCCAAAACTTTATCCCAAAAGATATCTGAGGAAACTATTGCCCTTAAGGGGTCTATTGGATTAGTTATGCCAAATGGAACTTCTTTAAGAAGTTCTTTCAATTTTTCCCTTCCAATATTGTTTTTTCTATCTATATAATCATATTTGTTGAATTTATTTCCTAAAATTTCATGTAATTCTTCTTTAACTTCCTGGGAAATTGGGATTACATCAGAGGTATCATGCGTGGACATCCTGATGGAAAGTTTTTCAAGATTTCTTTGCTTTTCTTTTGTTAAAAATCCGATATTCTTTCTAA
>CAYICW010000049.1:0-3925 GCA_964362025.1 Candidatus Woesearchaeota archaeon | reverse complement strand
AATCATTTATCCCCGTAGAGACTTATCCCGTAAGGGAGGAGTTTTGCCGTTAAGGCAAGGCTAATACGCTGATCGCCATCCCCGTAGGGGATGGATGATGGTATAGTCCACCCAATGCAAATAAATAAGCATTGAATAAGTACGCGAGACAGTTTGTATGATATCTACTAGGTGTGTTATTGTCTGAGTGGAACAAGCTCAAAGTACGAGAGGAACTGGGCTTGGATGCCTCTGGTGAGCAGTCGTCATCTGGCGGGCTGCATAGCTACGCATTGAATCGATAAGAGCTGAATGCATCTAAGCTCGAAGCGATCCGCAAAACGAGACAATTAAGGCCCACGAAGAAGACGTGGTTGATAGAGTTGGAGTGTAAGGCAGAAGCTTCGGCGACTGTTTCAGCTTACAACTACTAAAAGCCTCAAATGATTTTTTTCTTAACAGAAAAAAGTCGCGGGATTTTTCTTAAAACCTTTGAGAATTCGGGAATTTCCTCTAATACTTATTTTCATTTTTTACAAATATTTTTATATAATAAAGATATTAATTTTCTATGAGGAATAAAAAATGGAAAGTGGAATTTTCTGAAGAAATTATAAAAAAACTGGATGATATACCTGATAAGGCTTATGAAAAATTTGAAAAAATAATAAAAGGATTTAAAGCGGGAAAATTAAACCCAAAAAAAATTGGTCAACCAGTTAGTTTTGTGGAATTAAAGATAAAATTGATATGCCCTGAATGCAAATCTAATAAAGTTGAATGGTTATTGGATAAAAATTCCGAGGAAGTAACTTTTCATTGCCTTAAATGCGGTGAAAGTTTCTGGATGACTTATAATGAATATAAAAAAGCAGTTAAAAGAAATCCCAATAAAATTATTCTAAGATAATATTTCCGTTATCACCTAATGCCCTCAAAAAAAGATGCTTTCTTTCTCCCATTCCATCCAATATAATATCACATCCTCTATTTTGCCATTCATAAGCCTCTAATAATTCATATTCACATCCATTACAATTTGGTATCATTCAAATTAATATATCAATTAGTTTTTAAACTTATTTTTATAATATTTCCTCAACCTTATTCACAAAAGTATAAGCATCTTTTTTAATTTTTTCGGCTATGTCTTTTGTTGTCTGTTTTGTTATGCTATATTGGGCAATTTCTCTCTTATGCCTTGCGTCTGAAATCTTTTCTATTTCTTCTTTCTGGAATTGTGCATTTTTTATTAATGATAAATCCTTTTCATCTAGACTTTTCTTCTTCAAAAAATATTCCTCTAAAATAAGCAAGGTTGCGGAGTGGTTTTTGCTTCGAAGTCCTATTTTAGCCAATAAAGCAAGGGCTGCCGTATACATTGCATAATACCCTGTAATAACAACCCATTCGTTACTATTATAATAAGAAGGTATTTCTAGCAAGTTTCTTGCCTTTTTATTTTCTTGAATTTCTGATAATATTTTCATTGTAAGAAGATTGTGTTTAGCCTTTTCTAAATATCCTTGAGATAAAGAAGTCATATTCCTGTCTTTAATTAATTGTCCTTTTTTCAAATAAAAATTGATAAGATTTTTCATTTTAAATACGCCTCTGAATAAAATAGTTCATATCCCTTAAATATTATTCCGAATTTAATCAAATCGCTCCAAAATACCTCGTTTTCATTTTTTATTTTCTTGAATTCCTTCTTGGATATAACTACTGGAGCAAACTCCAGATTTGTTTCATATTTAAGGCTTTTTATCTCCCTTTCGTCTTCTTTTTTGTTAGAACTTACACAAAGAACATCAACATCGCTATCTTTCTTCGGGGTTCCTTTTGCATAACTTCCAAAAACTGCCAGAAAATCAATGTTTTCTTCATTAACTTTTGATAACGCGTTAAAAATTACTCTATGGTTTTTAGAAAACTCTTTTAATTTTTCTTTTGCATAAAAAAAGAAAGCTAGTTTTGCCTCTTCTTTCTCAAAAATTAAAGAGTAAACAAAAGTCTTACCGAATTTTTTAGAGGAAATAATCTTTTTTTCAGTGAGACTATTTACCACCCTGTGAACGGGTTCATAGGATAAACCGCTCCTCTGCATAATTATTCTTAGAGTTATATCTTTTCCTTCTGGAAAAAAACTGCTTAATATCTTTAGTTCTGTTTCTTTAAGCATTTTTAATCTATTGTTTAAACAATAATACTATTGGATATCCAATATTTAAATGTTTCTACTGGTTTTGATGGTATTGGGGATTTCCTCTAATACTTATTTTCATTTTTTATTTCTAGAAGATGCTTTATTCTAAGATAATATTTCCTTTATTGTCTAAGACTATTATAAAAAGATGCTTTCTTTCTCCCATTCCATCCAATATAATATCACATCCTCTATTTTGTCATTCATAAGCCTCTAATAATTCATATTCACATCCATTACAATTTGGTATCATTAAAGTAGATATATTGATTTGTTTTTAAGCTTTCTAAAATATATAAAATTGTATAACCAGTTGACATATGTCACCTTGGCACACAGCGTGAGAAAGTGAAATAGTTTAGGTGAATTTATTTCTGCAATATCTCTTCCATCAAGGTCAAGAATTCTTTTGCCCTATTTAACGAAGTTTGGGCTTTGCTCCCTTTTATTTCCTCTGTTGTCTGATATTGAAAGCTTGCTCTTTTGGCTTTTTCTCGTTCATAATTATCCAAGTAGTTATCAACAATAATCAGCGCCTTTTCCTTCTCTTCATCATAATTTTCCAGAATGTGGTTCTTTATTTTGTGCCTTCCCTGAGCAATTAATGATTCATTTACCACCTGATGAACTATTTCTTCTCCTGGTTTGTATCCTAATTTGTAAAGATATGCACAAGCCATGTAAAACATGGAATAATAACCTGATACAACAACCCATAGTGAAGAGGTTTTACTCTGAAATAATTGATTAGCCACATTCAGGCTTTCCCTTGCATTTCTTAGATAAGTTTCATAAATAAGATTGTCAAATCTGCTTATCTTTTTTATTTTGCCCTCATGCAAGTAATCCCTAAAATTGCTTTCCGCCAGTTTTATTCTTTTTTCATCCATTTTGAGATAAGATTGTAATAGTTCTCTATTCCGTAAAGTATAATGTTGCTTTTAACTATTTCATGCCCTAAATTTTTTTGGGTTTTTTCTATCATTGAAACAAATTCCTTTGCTGTAAACTCATGAATTTCCAGCTTTAAAGACAAAAGATTTAATCTTTCATGCATTTCTTTTGTTTTTTCATTGTTATCTGAAATTATGCAAATATCAATGTCTGAGCCTTCTGTTTTTGTACCCTTGGCATAAGAACCAAAAACAAGCATAATCATAAAGGGGTATCCTAATTCTTCTGTATATTTCTTAATCACATTCAGCTTAGGATACTTAGATAAAAATTCTTCTGCCCTCTTATGCTCCACGGAATAGATTTCTTGATTTGGCACAAGGTTTAACCTTACCAAGTTAGTATTTCCTATTTTTTCTTTTGATATAATCGATGGCTGAAGCTCATTAACAATATTATGGGTATTTTTATAATCAATAGCAACTGAGCCTGACAATTCCAGAATTGACCGTGGGTTTTTATTTTCTATTAAATTTTTTATTATCCTTTCCTTTGGGCTCAGCCTAATTCCTTCTTTTTGCTTGCTTTTTCCTTTCTTATCATTTACCATAATACTATGGTATTTTTACCATATTTAAACCTTTCGGGGTGTTTGGGCTCTTCTTCGGAGACCACAAACCTTTAGGCAGGGGAATTTCCTATAATGCTTGTCTGGTTGTTTCTCTGGAAAAAATATTGCAATTTAGTAAAATTTATATAGTATTTTATGCTTAATATTTTGTCTGGGTAAGACCTAGAGAGGTTTGTGTACCGGAATGGTGCACCTTGTCTTAATCTCTAGGGTCC
>CAYICW010000048.1:0-3931 GCA_964362025.1 Candidatus Woesearchaeota archaeon | reverse complement strand
AGCATAAAAATTCCAAGTGTTCTGCAGAAGTATATGGGTGGGAAGAAAATTATTGCTTCTAAAAAATAATTCATAGCAATCTTTAAAAATTAAACTCAACATCTTTCTTAGTGCCTCAATGGTCTAATGGCTATGACGCTAGCCTGTCGCATGAGGAGAACCAAGGTTCTCCCTACACTACCCTCTCCTTTAAAGAGAAGGGAAAAACATGCAGAACGCTGGAGATCCGGGTCCGATTCCCGGTTGGGGCGTTTTCTTTATATAACTCTTATAAACCAAAATATCTTTGTAAACAAATGAGAGTAAAATACTCCTTTTCAAGCAGGCATACGGGCAGGGCAAGAAACCCCCAAAATGCCAAAAAACAGAGACAGAATTATCCAAACTTGCTGAAGAAAGTTATAGAGCAGTCACAGATTATTTTAGAGATTATTGATGCAAGATTTATTGAAGAAACGAGAAATAAAGAGGTGGAAAGAGAGATAATGGAAAAAAATAAAAAAATAATTTATGTTATCAATAAATCAGACCTGAACCCCGAGTTGGGAGAGCTTCCAAGACCCAATGTTGTTGTTTCTTGCAGAGAAAGGAGCGGAATAAAAAATTTAAGAGACAATATAAAAATACTGGCTTCAGATACCCCTAAAAATGAAGAAGGAAAGGTAACTGTTGGAGTTATTGGGTATCCAAACACTGGAAAATCTTCAGTAATCAACCTGCTAATCGGCAGGAGTTCTGCAGGAACAGGGGCTGATGCCGGATTTACAAAAGGCATCCAAAAACTGAGACTTTCCGCAGAGATAATCCTTTTAGACAGCCCAGGTGTTATACCGCGGAAAGAATACTCATCCGGAAACTTAAAAATAATAAGCCAAAATGCCAAATTAGGCGCGAGAAGCCACAGCCAAATTAAAAACCCCGAACAAGCTGTTGATGAACTAATCAAGGAGTTTCCCGGCATGTTGGAAGAGCATTATCAAATAAATTCAAACAATGATTCTGAAATTCTGATTGATGTGCTTGGAAGAAGAAAGAGTTTTTTGTTGAAAAAAGGGAAAGTTGATACAGACAAAACAGCAAGATTAATCCTGAAAGTATGGCAGCAAGGAAAAATCAAAATTAAAAAATCTGCTAAAGAATTATCTAAAACCTCAGATTAAATAACTCCCCCAGCTCTCCTGGTTGGGGCGTGTCTCCAAGTTTGGGTGTTAGAGTGTTACTTCTAAGTTAATACAAAACCAAATATTTATAAAGCCAATAATCTCAATAAAAACTATGACAGAAACCATTGGTTACGATTACCGATATCTAGACACTTATTTAAAAAAATTATTTGCAAGAGCAGGAATACCTGACAACAAGTATAGAAAAGATGAAGGAAATCTAGAATTTTTAAGTGAAAATGGAGCCCGGAGATTTAAAAGAAGAGCTTTGGGTTTATGTGGTCGTAGTGCACTTAAAAGTTTGGATGAAATTGCTGGACTTTTGGTGAAAACCGGCATTGCATCTTCCTTGTCTGAAGGTAGGGAAATTGTACCAAATATAGTGAGAGCTGGTCATATGCCCTTTGGTGTAAGCATAGGGTCCACTAAAACGCTTAGTTTTGATGAAATTAAAAATAAAGAAGGCGATGTTAAGTATAGAATTACTGCTTGGGAATTAGATGGATGCCTCTAACTGTATTACTTTTAATACAGGCGCAGTTGGGGCGTTTCTATTTCTATTCTTTAAATTTCTTCCTAAATTAATTCTTTAGAGTGTTTTTCCAGAATAAATTCTCACAGAACCAAAATCTTTAAAAAACCCGCAATTGGTATATGTTGATGCCTAGGAAGGTTAAGATGAAAAACAAAAAAAAGAAAGGTGAAGACCTATCTAAGGAAGAGCCTGAAGAAGAGTCGGATGATGTAGGGTTCAGAGAAGAATCTGATGAAGGTGAAGGATTCAGCGACCTTGAGGACTAAGGTTTATAGGCTATTTTAATTTTTTCTCTTTTGTTATTTTTATTTTAAATAGAGCAATCTTTATATACAATAGTTTTTTTCCTTCGTGAAATGGGGTGGAAAACCGTCCTTTTTTCAATAACTGCAGTTTTTTTAGTTATGCTCCTTTTTTTTTACTGGGTCTTTCCTCTTGAAACAATAGATTTTGGAACAGTCTCTTCAAGAAATTCCAATTTCAGCCTGAACAGTTACGGAAGCGACGGCGTTCAGTTTTATGAGAACATGAGATATCCAAGCAGGGATATATCATACAGGATTCGGGGATGCACCCTGAAAAAATCAGACGAAATGGAAAAGTCCTTTGACGTAATTGAAAACCTCACTATTCTTAACTTTTATCCTGCAACCCGCAATGAGGAGATTTCAGTAACCTGCGACAGCAAAATAAGGTTTGAAGGGGACCTGTTCGTTGCAGGGGAAGGGGGTCCCATAAACATTACGAAAGCAGGATCTTTCAATGTTATTCAGAAGGGAGCAATAACTCTTATAAGGGAGTCCAAATGCGAAAATCCAAACGTCGGGATTCACGAGCTTCTCCATTCTCTCGGTTTTGACCACTCTGAAAATCCGAACAACATAATGTATCCTGTAAGCAAGTGCAGCCAGACCATAGGCGAGGATACCATAAACCTGATAAACAAGATCTATTCTTTCCAGAGCCTTCCCGATCTTGCATTTGAGAATGTTTCTGCCATGATGAACGGAAGATATCTTGACCTGAATTTTACAATAAGAAACCAGGGGCTTAAGGATTCTCCAGGGGGAACTGTGGAAATATATGCCGACGGGGAAATTGTTAAAGAGATAGAATCAGAACCCCTGGAAATAGGGCATGGAAGCAGGATATTGCTCACTAATATTTTTATTTTTCAGAAAAACATAGATGAGCTGAAATTTTTTATAAAAACAAATTTTGAAGAATTGGACAGGGAAAATAATGAAGCTATACTGAAATACAAAAATTAAAGATTCTCGTCGAGTTCCAGATCGTCTATGACTTCGTTAAACTCAGGGTCAAGGTCCTCAATTCCATCTTTATCCCTAGCACTTTCAATGCTTTTAACGTTCTTCATTTTTGCCAACCTCTTTTTCACCTCGGTTTGTTTGTTGGATTTTAAAGAAACAGGCGGTTTTTAAATATTTCTATGCACAGAAATATAGCTTTTATCTTCGGTTGTTTGATTTAGTATCTGTAAGAATAAGTTCTTGGCTGGCTGTTGCTGTAATATAAGGTATTGTATGGGGAATCCTCCTTATAATTGGTTTTTTTTGGTGTCTTTGTTAGGGGAACAACGTCATACCACCAAGTTCTGTATTTATAATTTGGGGGTGAAACGTCTTTGATAACAAACCTCTTTTCATCTCTTGCAGGAATGTAGTTTGTCATGCTCTTAGAATCAATATTCCCGTAATAATCCTCAAAATAGAAGACGGTTTTGAAATAACCGCCGGCATATTCCCTGTTCCTTACATAAACCTCATAGCTATCGACCCTGTTTCCAATAATCCCCGGATATGCCTTAAAATTTCCGTAATCATCATATTTTAGATATCTTCTGTCTGAATAATCATCATCTCTGTAATATCTCAAGTAATCTGTGTCATAATAACCCATTCCGTAATCTCTTCTGTCAACTATGTATGGCTTTGCAGGTTTTCTTGAGGGATAGTCTACATAATAAGATGAGTCAGAATACCTTGAAGAATAGTAAGGATATGCACTAAATGAATTTTGGTTGTAGGGATTTGTCATTGTCGTCTTAGGCTTGTCATAAGCACTAACAACCATTATAGAAGCCAAAACCAAGAATGCTATCAGAAGAACACCAAGAACGCCCTCGAGAAGCATCCTTTTCTTTTGTTCCATTACCATTACTTGCAGACCTCTCCGTTGTTTTTAAGGATTGTTAGTTTTTAGTCTATAATGA
>CAYICW010000047.1:0-4062 GCA_964362025.1 Candidatus Woesearchaeota archaeon | reverse complement strand
GATAGCAAATGCCATCTTTCTTGACAAAAACTTGGTTGATTCCATTGTGAGAGATTTGCAGAGGGCTCTTCTTGAAGCAGATGTGAATGTTGTTCTTGTAAAACAATTGACAGACAAGATAAAGCAAACGGCATTGGATGAAAGAATAAAAGGAATAGAGAAAAAAGAGCATCTGATAAAGGTTCTGCATGATGAACTCACAGGAATTCTTGGAGAGCACAAACAATTAAAACTGCAGAAAGAGCAAAACCGATTTATGTTCCTTGGCCTTTATGGTGCTGGAAAATGTATCCATCCCGACAGCAATATCCAATTAACTAATGGCGACATAGTTAAGATAGAGGATTTGTATAAGGATTACGAACAGAAAGGTGTAAGAAGAACCCTTGAAGATGGAGAGATAATTGATATAAGAAACGGGAATCTTTTAGTTCCATCTTTTAATCCAAAAACCGCTAAAATAGAAAATAAAAAGGCAACTCATTTATGGAAGCTTAATAAAAAAGAGTTGGTAGAGGTTAAAGTAGAAAATGGGAATGATTTTTCAATTAAAGTAACTCCAGAGCATCCTTTCTTTATTTTAAGAAACGGGGTAGTAACACAAGTAAGGGCAGATGCGCTAACGGAAAATGATTTTATTGCTCTTCCAAGACAAATAGAAATAGAAGGAAGTCAAATAAATTTATCTGAAGAGATAAAGAATTTTAATTTGGAAGCAAAAGGAGATAAAAGAACTAAAGCAATAAACTTTCCTTTTTTCCTTAACCCTGAATTGGCAGAATTCTTAGGATATGTCATGGGCGACGGGCACATAGGCAAAAGGTATATAGAGATTGTTACAGAAGATCAAGAAATAATAGAAAGGGTAATCTATCTTTCAAAGAGTCTATTTAATTTAAAAGTATCGCCAAAAAGAGATTTAAGAACGAAAAAAATGGTGAAATTAGCACTTAATTCAACAAAATTAGTAAAAGTACTTTCTTTTTTTAGTCTAAAACCAGGTAAGAAGGGCAGAAAATTAATGGTTCCTAAAGAAATTCTCAAATCGGACAACGAAGTAATAAGAAGTTTCATAAGGGCTTATTTTGATTGTGACTCCTATGCAACAAAAAATAGAAGGTCTATTGAACTTACTTCTGAAAGTAACATCTTGATTAAGCAGATGAATCTCTTATTAAACCGGTTTAATATTGCTTCTGCAATATCAAAAAAATTAATTAAAGGAGTATATTATTGGAGACTGGTCATTAAATCAAAATCCGCAGAACTATATGCTGATAAGATAGGATATTTAATAAAAAGAAAGCAAAAAATCGCCGACACTTACGAAAAAATAGGGGAAGGCCAAGGATGCGGAGACCAGGAAATGCTTCCTTTAGGAAAAATTTTAAAAGAGATAAGAGAAAAATTAGGGTTCTCAATAGGAGAAATACAGGAAGTGGCTGTTTTCAGTTATGGAAGATATGAAGAAAGTGGCTTTATATCCAGAGAACATTTAGGAAGACTGATAAATTATTATAAAAGTAGAAAGGGAAGATTCTTCCAAATTCTTAATTCTATTTTAGAAAAAGAAGATGTTTATAAAATATATTCAAAAGAAGTAATAAATGGTTTAACTCTTTTCTTAGAGAAGCAGGGTGTAATACATAAAGAAGGAAAGAATATATCTTTAACAGAAAGTGGAGGAAAAGCCATTCAACTCATAAATAGCAGCGATTTAACTGAAACATTAAAGAATCTAGAGTTTATTTCGGAATCTTCTGTTTTTTGGACTCCAGTTAAAGAGATAAAGGATATAACAAACGACAAAGGGGTGGTTTATGATTTAACAATAGAGGATAACCATAGTTTCATCGCGGAAGGATTTATTGTTCACAATACAACAACAATCGCGAAAATTGGAAATTACTTTGCAAAAAGGGGGAACAAAGTTGCTCTCGTTGGATTGGATGTTCATCGGCCTGCTGCAAAAGAGCAGCTGCAGCAGCTTGCTGATAAAAACAAATTGGATTGCTTTATAGATTTTGAGGAAAAAAACGCGCTGAAAACATGGAAAAAAATTTTCCCGCGATTAAAAGACTATAATCTAATTTTAATCGATACAGCAGGGCGTCATACTCTGGACAAAGAGCTTGTCAGTGAAATTTCTGCCTTAAGCAAGGAAATCAATCCCACAGAGTCTATTCTTGTGATGCCTGCAGATATAGGACAGGCTGCAAAAAAACAATCGGAGGAATTCAAGAATATTCTAAAGATTACCGGAGTTATCATAACAAGAATGGATTCCACTGCAAAGGGAGGAGGCGCCCTTACCGCATGCGCGGAAACAAAAGCACCTGTCTATTTTATCGCCAACGGCGAAAAAATAAATGATATGGAGGAATTTGATTCAAAGTCATTCTTGTCAAGGCTTTTGGGCATGGGAGATCTTCAGTCCTTAATAGAAAAAATAAAATCAGTGACAGATGAAGGTAAGCAGGAAAAAATAAAAAAACATCTGGAAGAAGGAAAACTTAGTCTTGATGATGTTATTGAACAGGCGCAGTCCATGAATTCTCTTGGAGGACTGGAGAAAATAAAATCCATGATTCCTGGATTTGGAAAGGCAAAAATTCCTGAAAACGTCCTCGAAAATCAGCAGGAAAAAATTGCAAAATGGGAGCATATCGCCAGATCAATGACTCGCGAAGAGAAAGCTAATCCAGAACTGTTAAAAAAAGAAACTTCAAGAATATCAAGAGTTGCAAAAGGAGCAGGGGTAAGCGCTTCAGATATACGTTCTTTACTGAAGCAGTATGATATGCTAAACGAGATGATTAAGTCTGGAAGCTCAATGGATATGGAACAAGGAATTTCGCAAAAGCAGATGATGAAGCTGGCGAAAAAGTTCGGAAAGGTTAAAAAGATGAGATTTTAATTAATAATATGAAGTACAAAATATTCCTTGTAATTTTTATAATAAGTTTGATAAGTTCCATAATCCTGTTTTCAAATTCATCAACAGGAATATGCACCCCTGGAAATGGATGTGACGCTGTGAATAGTTCAATTTATGGCTCAACTTGGGGGATAAAAAATTCTGTGTATGGGATTTTTATTTTTTCTTTTATGATAGCTCTGACATTATTCCATATAAAAAGGCCCAATAGGCACACAAGAATAATTATCCATGCGGCAATTGCAGTTGGTTCATTGATAGCAATTTACTTTTTGTATTTGCAGATTTTTGTCATAAAAGCTCTTTGTGAGTTTTGCCTTGTGATTGATTTGGGATTATTAATTGGTTTGGGTTTTATGTTTTATCTGTGGAATCATTAAAATGACGAAAATATTGCAGAGAGGAGCTGAAGCCGTAATCTACCTCAAGAGAGGTAGTGTTATAAAAGACAGAATAAAAAAAACTTACAGAATTCCTGAATTGGATGACAGGATAAGAAAACTTAGGACAAAATCAGAGATAAAACTTCTTGAAAAAGCCAGTGTAATAATAAATTCTCCAATGCCCTTTTCATCTCATAAAAGTTCATTCATTATAGAGATGCCTTTCATAAATGGAAAAAAACTTTCTGATAATCTTGACAGCTTTCAGCTGAAAGAACAAAAATCAGTATGCAGAAAAATAGGGGAAAGCGTTGCAAAGCTTCATGAAAAAAATATAATTCACGGTGATTTAACAACAAGCAACATGATTTTAAAAAACACTGAGGTGTTTTTTATAGACTTCGGATTGGGATTCATCAGTAATAAGATAGAAGACAAGGCAGTTGATATCCATTTATTCAAAGAGGCATTGGAAGCAAGGCATTTCCGAAGTTGGGAAGCACTATTCAAAGAATTTCTAAATGGTTACAAAAAAAATCCCGAACATAATAAAGTTCTTGAACAGATGAAAAAAGTGGAAATGAGAGGAAGGTATAGGCATTGATGCGGGTAGAAGGGTTCAAACTAAAAACCACCTGCGGGTTTTTTATCCTGCTCCATCAAACCTTTTGGATGCGGGTAGAAGGGTTCGAACCTTCGTAGGCACTAAGCCATCAGGTCCTTAACCTGACCCGTTTGACC
>CAYICW010000046.1:0-4064 GCA_964362025.1 Candidatus Woesearchaeota archaeon | reverse complement strand
TTTTTCAGGATATAGCTGACACTGAGGGCGGTTCCGCCTTTTTCGTCTATGTCCGCCTTTGTAAGGACTATTCCATCTATGCCCAGGGCCCAATCAAAGCTTTTTATCTGCTCTATTATATCATTGCCGGTTATGCTTTCCCCGACAAATATTTTCAAATCAGGCTTGCATACCTTTGCTATCTTCTCGATTTCTCTTATGAGATTTTTTGCAGTATGCATTCTTCCGGCAGTGTCTATCAGCACGCAATTTATGAAGTTTCTTTTTGCATATTTTATGGCGTCAAAAGCGACTGCGGCAGGGTCTGATCCATATTCATGGGCTACGACTTTTATTCCGAGCTTTTCCCCATGTTTTTTTATCTGCTCTATGGCCGCAGTCCTAAAAGTATCTGAGGCGGCCAGCGCGCAGGTGATTCCATTTTTTTTGAGATGGTCCGCTATTTTCGCGATTGTTGTTGTTTTTCCTGTCCCGTTTATTCCGCAGAACAATATGACATATGGATCCTTTGCTTGATCTGATATTTTTTCCCTTATCCTGTCGGCAATACTGAAAGGCTCGACAAGAATATTTTCAATTATTTCCTTCAAATTATCCTTCATTTGTCCTTCTATCTCTTTTTTCAGAAATTCCTTTCCTACAACCCTCTCCTTCAATTCCTTTATTATTTTCTCTGAAACCTCGAGTGCAACATTGTTTTCCAGTAAAAGCATTTCCAATTCTTCACTGTAAACTTCAAACTCTTTTTCAGAAATCTTTACTTTCTGAATTTTTGATTTTATTTTCTCAAAGAAGCTCTCCCTCTTTTCGTCTTTTGGCGCATCTCTTATTATCTTTTGCCTGGGCTCTTCCTTTGCCTTTTCTTCCTCGTGCTTTGATATTTTTCCCGCCCAGTTCTTTATTTTTTCCCTCAGAAATTTGAACATAACCCTTTTAATTTTTAAACGTTTATAATTTTAACTATTGAATATAAATTTTTATAAACAACACCGCCTATTAATTATTATGAAAGAAGAGAGGTATACATGAAAGCAAATAAATTTTCAATCATTCCTGACGCAGGCAAGTGTCATAGGAGATATGCCAAATGAAGGGTATATTGGTTATCCTTGATGGGATGGGGGATCTTCCTGTAAGGCAGTTAAATGACAAAACCCCCTTGGATAGCGCAGAGATGCCCAATCTTAATTTTTTAGCAGCAAGAGGCGAGATGGGATTAATGCATCCTGTAAAGCCGGGATTTGTGCCCGAATCAGATGAAGCTATTGTGTCCATCTTTGGAAACCGCCAGATAGACAGCACAAGAGGACAATTGGAAGCAAGAGGAGCTGATTTAAAGTTAACAAGGGGAGACTTGGCATTCAGGGTTAATTTTGCAACAATAGATTCTTCAGAGGAAGGAAACATTGTGGATAGAAGAGCAGGAAGAACCCTTACAACAGCGGAAGCAAATGAATTGTCAAAATCATTAAATAAGATAAATATGCCCGTGAAATTTGTTTTCAAGCCAACTGTGCAGCACAGGGCTGCCCTTGTTTTCAAGGGCGGATTTTCAGATAATATTTCCGGAAATGATTCAACATACACCAAAGGGAAAAGCATGCAGGCAGATAAGATAAGATATTGCAAACCGTTGGATGATGACGAAAATTCCCAGTATTCTGCAAACATAGCAAATGAATTCCTTGAGAAGGCTTATGAAGCGCTTGACAAGCATCCAGTAAATCAGGAAAGAAGAAAAAAGGGATTGCTGCCCGCAAATTATCTTATGATCAGGGGGGCAGGGATAGAGGTTCCAAAGCTAAAAATTTACAAGAAATGGGCTTCGATTGCATATATGCCGCTTGAAAGAGGATTCTCAAAGCTGTCCGGAATGACCGTCTTCGGTTTTGATTATCCCCCCTTGAAAGGATTGGACGCTTACCAGAATTTATATGACGGCTTAAAAAAAGCATGCGACTTTTCAATAAAAATCATCAATAAGATTGAGGAAGATTTTGATTATGTTTATGTGCATATAAAAGAGACTGATCTGCCAGGGCATGACAACAAGCCAATAGAAAAAAAATTAATGTTTGAATACATTGACAAGACGCTATTCAAATTCCTGAGAAAATTTGCCCCTCCTAATAAGATAAAGGTAGTTGTTACGGGAGACCATTCAACTCCGTGCAGATTGAAGGGGCATTCGGCAGATCCTGTTCCTGTATTGCTGTATAATGATTCAGAACTTAAGGAAAAACATTTTTCAGAGGCAGAAGCCGCCAAGGGAAAGCTTGGGATGATATTAGGGAATGATTTGCTCAAGAAGGTTGGTTTTGATAGATAAAGAACAAATAATGAAATAACTTTATGGTTCTAAACCCTTTCTCTTTTTGTTACCCTTTTAAAAGAATAACAATATAGAAAGATTTAAATACCCTTTATTTCTAATTTTCTTATGGTATTAAAACTAAATACAGCAAGAGAAGCATACAAAGAATTTTATGGCAGAAACATAGAGCAGATGCCGAAACTGATAGCTGACGGCAGAGTTCCTATGAATGTAGCTCAGTTAATGCAAAAAAGGCTTGATGTCAGAAATTCTGATGAAGATGTAAAAAGTGCTTATATGGATAATTATTTTGATACTGGAGACGCAGTTTTGTATCATCCTGATGGAAGGGTAAAGATAGTTCTTGATTCTCAAACTCTAAGGGAAATGACACCTGAAAGTCCAAGAGATAATGGTGCATTAATTTTAGGAGAAGATGTGTATAATGCTTTGAAAGGTGAAGAGTTTAAGAAAGGAAAACTTGGAAAAGTAAATGAATCTCTTTCAAGAGAAGATGTTAAGGCTCATCCTGTTTGGAAAGCTTTGGCAAGAGACCAAGGATTGCTTAATGATTATGTTGATTATATTTTTTCAGAAGGAAAACAAAGATTTGGCTATGATACTACAATGGGAGTTTACCCCGATTCAGCAAGCAATAAGCCAAAATTAAGGGCTTGGTATGTCGGCAGGCTTGAGGGCAGGTTCGGTGCCTTTGGCAGGGACCTCCTTGACTACGGCTATGGTCGTTTCCTCGGGATAGCGCCAGAGGCGCTGAGTGCATCCAGTAAAGGTGCTTCAAACATAAAAGCATATACAATGGCTGATTTGCAGGCTGTTGATAGAACAATAAAAGGCTTAGAAGGAATTTTAAATCCTGATGTTCTAAAGCCGCTTTTAGAATTAAGAAAGAAACTTTAATTCTGCAAATATTTTTATACTTAGATTATTGTAATTTTAAGTTTATTAATCCTCATTTTGGGATATGAATAAACAGGAATTATCTAAACTTCTTGAAAAGTTTTTAAGATGGAATGCCTATGCAAAATGGACAGCCTATGTTTAGGCTAAGAAAATAAACCGCAAAAAAGATATATAAAAATCCATAATCCCTAATAATGAGTATCCTGTTCATTACAGCAATCATTAAAAATAAATAGTTCTGTTTCTTTTATATTAAAATGATAGTATATAATGACATCTATGAAGCCGCAAGAAAAGAAAGATATTCCGAGCAGCTGCAGAAACTTCCAAAAAAATTCATAGATGAAGTTTCCATGTATCTGAAAGAGAAGAAAGAACTTGCCTCAAAGGAAGAGGATGTTTTTTCAGACGTTATAATAAAGACCCAAAAACAGCTTGAAAATGCAGTGACCCTTTTCAAGGAACTAATGCTTAGAAGAAGGAAAAAACTGCTTAATCTGATTCTTATTGCAGCAGAAACAGGCATTTCAAAGCAGGATTTTGACAATATGCTTTTGTTTGAGAAGGAATTATTTGATGACCTCATGAAAAACATAAATGTCTCTGACAAGAAACTTGCCGAGTCATTGAACGGGGAGAAAAGCAAGCCAAAGAAATATGAAATGATTGTCTTCAAGAAGGATGTCGAGGAGTTTTTAGGACTTGAGGGGCAGACAATAGGGGGATTTGAAAAAGGGCAGATTGTCAATATGCCTCTGGAAATAGCCAAAATCCTGGTGGATGACGGCAAAGCAGATGTTATTGTTGAATAATTCCTGCAAGATTGCCT
>CAYICW010000045.1:0-4241 GCA_964362025.1 Candidatus Woesearchaeota archaeon | reverse complement strand
GCCCCGAAGGGCGCAGCTTTCCAAGCTGCTGCACGACCATTATGCGATACGGGCTCACTCACTGCGTTCGCTCAATCCATAATACAATTATCGATAAAAAGAAATATAAAAAACCTCCTATCTCTCCCTCCCGTTGTTTTTTAAATTAACCTAAACCGCCACCCTAAAATAAAGTGGTGGATAAGATTGATAACCAATAATTTTGAAGTCTTCACAAGTTAATCTTTCAAGAGATTTTTTTGCAATTTCTATTCTTGGCAAAGACAAAGGTTCCCTTGTCGATTGTTCTAACAATCCCGGAATATGATCGTAACCTGCTTTTCCAATTACTGTTTCGTCTTTTTTTGTAACCTCTTCGTATTCATCTTCAGGAGCTTTTTTTTCTATCCATTCTTTTGTTTCTAAATAATCTACTGGCCTTTTTGCCTGCGAAATTCTTTCTTTTAATTCATCAAGATTCTCTTTGTAAAATTTTCCTCTCTCGTCTTTTTTACCGCAATAAATATGTGCATCTCCAAAAGTATGTATGAATCTTCCAACCTCTAACCCTGCTTCTTGTGCAAATATATGTGTCATAAGTCCATAACTAAAAGCATTAAATCCAACTCCCAATCCAAAGTCCCCAGAACGCTGGAACAGTTTGCAATCTAATTTCCCATCAGCAACATTAAATTGGGCCATTAAATGACAGGGGGGTAATCTCATTTTTTTCAGATCAGCAATATTCCATGCATTTAGTATTATCCTTCTGGAATCAGGATTATTTTTTAACAAATCTATTACCTGCGCTATTTGGTCTGTTCCTTCTGTCTCGTAAGGCGTCTTCCATCTTCTCCATTGAACAGGGTAGATTGGACCAACGCTTCCATCTTCTTTTGCCCATTCATCCCATATATGCACATCCTTTTCTTGTAACGACTTAATATTATCTTCCCCTCTAAAAAACCACAAAAGTTCTTCAATAACCCCTCTAACAAATAATTTTTTAGTTGTCATTAGGGGTATTCCCTCACTTAAATCATATTCTGTTTGAGGTCCAAAAAGTGAAATAGTATCTATTCCTGTTCTGCTAGGTTTATATCTCGAATATTTGCTTGTAAGAATTTGTTTTACTAAATCAAGATACTGCCTCATTTTCTTTTAAGTTTTTTAACATGCCAATCATCTTTTAAAAACAAATATGTTGTGGAAAATATAGTCTGATTTTCAATCAGTCCTTCACCTATGAAGCTCCATGAAGAAATCGTTAATTAAATTTTCTGCTTCCGCCAAACTCTGATATCTCTCTACTGTTATTCCAGGTGAACCATCAATCATAGCAGAAAGTTTCTTTCCTTCTTGCGGTCTGTAAAGGCAAAGAATTGGCTTAGCCAAAATAACTCCATCTCTCAATTCATATCCAACCCCAAGACTCGGAGCAGTAACATCCCCAACCATAACATTAGATTGCCCTATCCACTTTAAATCCCTATCATGGATTTCTTTGGGACTTGAATGCTCAGAATTCTTGTATTCTTCAGTAAAGAGATGCTCACTAAGAACAGTTCCTTTTGTTCTCAAATGTCTTAGAAGTCCTTGAACGATTTCCCTGTCTGATTGTGCTCCCCAAATGGAGCCAAAAAAGTAAATTTTCATGCTGTTATTCATGAAGAAAAATTGCAGGATTGGTATAAAAAGATTATTGTGATAAAATCAGTCCTTCATCTCTATCTTTATGTTAACTGTCTTTGGAATCTGCATTTTCATTATGTGATGAAGCACCTTTTCATTTGCAGGAAGATCAATTAGCCTCTTGTGTATTCTCATCTCAAAATTGTCAAATGTTGCAGTCCCGTTTCCGCATGGCGATTTTCTTGTTGTTATCTTTAGCCTTTGGGTTGGAAGTGGAACAGGTCCGGAGATTGCTATGCCTGATTTCTGGGCTATCTCGCGGATAGATCCGCAGATAGCGTTGAGCATTCCTATGTCCGTGCTGTTTAATTTTATTCTTACTTTAGGCATTTTTATTTAGAAATAGACTTTAAAATATCTTTAAAAATGTTACTCTTTAACGGCTTTAATTAGATAGTTATATTCTTATTATTCAACCCCTCAAGCTTCTTTCTCCTCGCCTTCTTCTTCCAACCCGAACATGGAGAATATGAAATCAAAGAATCTCAGGATTATCTCCAGGACTACTATAAACAAAAGATATATGATTATTTCATTGAAGAATACAGAAAGTTGCGAGAAATTTCCCAGTATTCTCTCAAAGTTAAACAGCCCCTCGGTTAGCATTGCAATTGCAAGAAGGTTAAGGGGAAGAAGTTTCGCCAGTTCTTTTGATAAATCCTCTTTGTAATAAGCAGTCATCCTCACTGCGGCAATAACAATGGCAGATATCATCAGGATTTTATCTATTTCTATTCCTTCTGTCAGCAGTATGAGAAAAAGGGTGAACACCGCAAACCAGAAGAATATCAAAAAGGGAATGATTATTATATATTCAAGGAAATACAGAACCCATCCCAGCATTCTCTCCAAAAAAAGATGACTTAATTTACTGTATTGATTAAGGTTTAATCTAAGAATGTTTTTTCTTCCTATAAACCGATAAAATTTCCATATAATTATTGAATAGGCAACAGCAAAAATGACGAGCAAAAACAGGCTTATGAAATCCTGGACCCATAAGGGAAGATTGCTTAAGAAACCATTATATGCCAATATAATCTCGGCCCATAATCCCACTATAGGTTCTGCCATCCATATATTTGGCATAAGATATTTTTAAATGTTTCAATAAATTTAAATACGAAAACGCCGTCTTTTTTTTATGATTGACATAAAACTATTCAGGGAAAATCCTGAACTGGTCAGGGAAAACATAAAGAAAAAATTCCAGAATGAGAAGCTGGCTCTTGTTGACGAAATAATAAGGCTTGATTCAGAGTGGCGAAAACTTAAGTATAAGGAGGACAATCTGAGAAGCGAAAGAAATAAGATTTCTGAGTTAATTAATCTGGCAAAGAAAAACAAGAATGAGAAAAGCGCAAATGAGCTCATAAAAAAAGCCAAGAGCATCCCTGAAGAAATAGCAAAGGTCGGGGAAAACCGAAAAGCTCTTGAGGAAAAAATCCAAAGAATAATGCATCAGATTCCAAACATAATCCATCAGTCTGTCCCGATAGGCAAGGATGCCTCGCAGAATGTTGTAAGAAAGGTAATTGGAAAGCCAAAAAAATTAAAGTTTGATGCCAAGGGGCATGTTGAGCTCGGGGAAAAACTCGAAGTCTTGGACTTCGACACTTCTGCAGAAGTTTCTGGAAATGGATTTTATTATATGAAGGGAGATTTGGCGCTTTTGAATATGGCTCTCATAAATTTCGCAAGAGATTACATGGTAAAACAAGGTTTTCAGTATGTTGAGCCTCCATTGATGATCAAGAAAGAAATTCTTGAAGGAGTATACTCGCATGAGGAGATAAATGTGATGTCTTACAAAATAGAAGGAGAAGATCTTTATCTGATAGCAACCTCAGAGCATCCTCTTATAGGGCAGTTCATCAACAAGATACTGCCTAAAAGTGAGCTTCCGATAAAGCAAACATCTTATAGTATGTGCTTTAGAAAAGAAATAGGAAGCCATGGAATAGACGAGAAGGGAATATTTAGGACACATCAGTTTAACAAGCAGGAGATGATAGTCATATGCGAGCCTTCTGAATCCTATAAGTGGTATGACAAGATGCTGAAATGCTCCATAGATGTATTCAAGGCATTAGGGATTCCGATAAGGGTTCTTGAATCATGCTCAGGGGACCTCCCAAATTTGAAGGCAAAAGGCTGTGATTTGGAAGCATGGAGCCCAAGGCAGAAAAGGTATTTTGAGATTACTTCCGTCACCAATATGGAGGAAGCCCAGGCAAGAAGATTAAATATAAAAATAGATGACGGCAAAAATAGATACTTCGCGCATACTCTTAATAATACAGTCATCGCGACATCAAGGGCGCTGGTCGCGATAATGGAAAACAATCAGCAGAAGGACGGAAGCATTTTAATACCAAAAGTTCTTCAGAAATATATGTATGGCAAGAAAAAAATCGAAGTCAAAAAAGCAAAATAGCAAAGCAGTGGATAGGATAAGGGTTGAAAACGGCTGGGACAGGCTTTTCCTCCTGCACATCAGAAAATCCCTTTATGTGATTATAGCATGGGCTCTTTCAATAATTGTTCATAATTTGATATTTAAGTTTGGA
>CAYICW010000044.1:0-4248 GCA_964362025.1 Candidatus Woesearchaeota archaeon | reverse complement strand
GTTCGAACCTTCGTAGGCACTAAGCCATCAGGTCCTTAACCTGACCCGTTTGACCGCTCCGGCATACCCGCACACGATGTGAACTTCTTGTTCACGGAAGTCAATAGCCCTGCCAGGATTCGAACCTGGGTCTAAGGCGCCAAAGGCCTTCATACTTGACCGCTATACTACAGGGCTTCACTCACTGCATCGCTCACCTTATGTTTTTATCTAAGATTAAGGGTATTAAAAACTTTGTTTGAGAAGTTCTTAAGTCGGTTAAAAAACTTGAAAACTAATAATAAAACACTTAACTAATAAATAATCCCATCTCAACATAAATTATCATCGTTGAAAATTATGCTATAAATTAAAATTGTTTCCATATTAACAATTTATTCCTTAAACACCCTTTTGTAAAACAACTCACGGTTGACATCCTGGGGTTTTGGTGTAAGCCTAAAAATATTTTTCAGACTGAATGTTTTGTACCTCTGCCCCACAAAAACTCCTGCCAATTTTTTATATTCTATGCTCCCCTCTGCCCTGGGTTTATGGCTTGTAAATGGAATAAATTTTGACAAAGCCCTTAAAACTTCCACGTCATAGGGAATAACTGCGAGAACAGGAGCCTCTATTGTCTTTTCTATATCCTCTACAGACAGCTCAAAATCCTCATTGTGCACTTTATTTAATATAAGCCCGTCTATCACTGCTCCTCTTTCTCTTGCAAGTTTGATTGACTTAAGAGTGTTGCTTAAAGTAGGATAGTCAGGAGTCGTGACAAATATCAAGCTGTTTGACGCTAGGATTACAGACAAGACATCCTCATTGACAGCAGGAGCAGAGTCTACCAGTATAAAATCATATTTTTTTCTTACCTGATTCAGCTTATCCCGCAATATAAGGGGATTTATCTGTAAATTAGAAAATATTGAAGAGGGGATTATATCTAAATTATTAACGCTGTGTATCGCGTCTTTTATATTTGCTGTTCTTGATAGCACATGATGAAGAGTGATTGAGGGGTCTACTATATTCCAATGCAATCCCAAATTAGGAGCAGAAAAATTTGCGTCGACAAGCAGCACTTTTTTTCCAAAATTTGACAGAGCATCCCCTAAGGACGAAACAATGGAAGTTTTTCCAACTCCTCCTTTCAAACTCAAGATTCCGATAACCTTAGCCATATTATCCCGAAGGTTTTTTTGTTTAAATATGTTGCTTTAAAAATATAAAAAAAGCACAACAAGGTTTAAAAACGTCTTTTACAATTTAATGAAATGCCTAGAAAAATTTCTGTAAAAAAGGAAAAAAAGCCAGAAAAGATAAATATGCCGCCTGAAGAATTTGAAAAAAGAGTTAAACAACTGGCAGAGCAGGGCTTGACGAGCGAAAAAATAGGCGAGAAGCTGAAAAAAGAAGGAATTCATTCCAAGGAATACGGGAAAAAAATTTCCCTGATAATGGGAAATAGCTATTCCTCTCCCGATATGCTAAACATACAAAAAAAATTGGACAAGATAATTAAGCACATAGGAAAAAATAAGCAGGATAAAAGGGCTGTAAGGGAAAAGGACAGAATTTTTTCGCAGTTGAGAAAGCTTAAGAAATATCTTAAAATACAATAATTTTCTTAAATATGGAAAAAGAGGGAAGAAGTCTTGAGGAAGAAATTGAGATAGTGGCAAAAAAATTTCTGGAGAAAAGCCGAAATTCAGAAATCCAAGTGATTAGCCATTTTGATACAGATGGAATAACTTCCGCTACAATAATGGTCCAAACACTAAAAAAATTAGAGTTGCCGTTTAATCTAAAAATAGTAAAAAATCTGGACGAGGAAATAATAAAAACTTTGTCAAAAGATAAAACCACCATCTTCATTGACTTGGCTTCAAACAGCATTAATCATATTACAAAGTACAAGCTAAAAGATGTCTTTATTATCGACCATCATCAGATTATTCAGGATATTCCGGATGAAATAAGCATAATAAATCCTGAACTAAGCGGAAAACAAAAAATAAGCAGTTCCGGATTAACATACTTGTTCTGCAGGCATCTTGATAAGGATGCCAAGGATTCGGCAAAATTAGCAATACTTGGAATGATTGGGGATATGATGGAGAAGGAAATAGGAAAGCTAAATAATGAAATTCTTGAAGATGGAAATATCCAAAGAAAAAGAGGATTGCTGATATATCCCGCAACAAGGCCCATAAATCGCGTTTTGGAATTGTCCTCCAATCCATATATCCCGGGAGTTACCGGGAATCCCAGGGGAGTCCAGGAATTATTAAGAGAAGTTGGATTAAATCCTGCTGAAGGGAATTATAAAAGCTTGATGGAGCTGGATGATGACGAGATGAGAAAATTGATAACAGGAGTCCTGCTGAGAAATCCAAAAACAAAATCAGAGTCAATAATAGGGGATATTTTTCTTATAAAATTCTTCAATAAGCTTGAAGACGCGAGGGAGATAAGCGCAAAAATAAACGCCTGCTCTAGGTCAAACGAAAGTTCCCTCGCTGTGCAATTATGCATGGAAATTCCAAGTGCCAATAAAAAAGTGGAGACAATTTACGCCAAGTATAAGCAGGAAATAGTGTCTGCGCTGAAATTTGCGCTTGAAAGCAAAAAAATAGAGGGAAGGGGTTTTATCATTCTCAATGCCGAAAATAACATAAGGGACACCATGATAGGAACAATTGCAAGCATAATATCAAACTCAAATCTTCACGAGGAGGGAACAGTCATAATAACAATGGCTTATAACAATGAGAAGATAAAAGTGTCTGCAAGAAATGTCGGAAGAGTGGGAAGAAATGTGAGGGAGATATTGCAAAATGTTATGAACGTAATAAAGGGGGAGGTTGGGGGACATGAATTTGCAGCCGGATGCAATCTGTCAAAGAAAGATGAAAGTGGATTTCTGGAATTATTGAAGAAAGAGCTGGAACTAGAAGTGATAAAGATATAAACATTTAAAACTCTCATTTTTATTCTTAAATCATGGAACTCGAGGAAGGAGACGCAGTATTATGCACAGTTGATAGGATAGTTGGAACCGTTGTTTTTGTAAAAATAGAGGGTGATGGGGAAGGAAGCATAGTTATGAGCGAGATAGCGCCAGGAAGAATAAGAAATATAAGGGATTATGTTGTGCCCAAGAAAAAGATAGTCTGCAAAATCCTGAGAATTTCCCCGGGGGGGCATATAGACTTGTCATTAAGGAGAGTATCTCAAAAAGAAAGCAAGGAAGTAAAAAAAATGGTGGAGGACGAGCAGAGTTATGCAAGAATTCTGAAAGGCATATTAAAAGAAGGGGCGGATAGAGTCATCGAAAAAATAAAAGAAGAAAATAATATTTACGATTTCCTGCAGGAGGCAAAGGAAAACCCTGAAAAATTGGAAAAGATTGTTGGAAAGGCGGAATCCCAGAAGATAATGGATATTTTGAAAACACAGAAAAAGAAAAAGGCCTTCCTAAAAAAAGAAATCAATCTGTCCAGCATAAATTCTGATGGAATAGAAGAAATAAAGGAAGTATTTAGGGATATAAAAGGTGGAAAAATAAAGTATATCTCTGGTGGAAAGTATACAATTGAGACAGAAGCCGACGATATGAAGATAGCAGACGGTGAACTTAGAAAAATATTGGAAGAAATTGAAAAAAGAGCAAAAAATAGAAAAATATCTTTTAGCATTAAAGAGAAGTAAATAAAAATAAACAAAAAACTTTCATATTGTGAAATGTTTTTACACAGCATCACAAAGCTTAAAAATAAACAAATAAACATAATTTTAGAGAGAAGATGAAAAAAGAAGATAGGATGAATAATTTTCAAGTTATAATTATAGGAATAATTTTTGACCCAAAGGAAAGAAAAATTCTTATAGGAAGAAGGGAAAATGACCCATATCTCCCTCAATTAACTTGGTGTTTTCCCGGCGGAAGCCTTGCTAATGATGGAGAAATAAATAAAACCCTAAAGGAAAAAATTAAGGAACAAACAGGGCTTACAGTGAAAAATCTAGGAGCAGTGTTCTCCAAGACTTATGAGGAAAAAAGGGATTTATTGGCGGTTTATTTCTTGTGCGAAGCAATTAGCGGAAAAGCGAAGAAAGGTGGCAAGCTAAAAGAGTTGAAATGGGTAAAACCTAAGGAGATAGAAGAGCATTTTAAGGTTTCTTTCCATCCAAGGCTAAAGGAATATCTGACAAATATAGGATAATTTTGGATATGAAGCTAAAAAAGTGCAAAAACTG
>CAYICW010000043.1:1718-4290 GCA_964362025.1 Candidatus Woesearchaeota archaeon | reverse complement strand
GAAATTCCTCGAGGAAGGAATTATCTTCGAGCCAAGGCCGGGAAAAGTAAGATATTTAGGGTAAATTACAATGGGAAAAACAGTATATGTAGCCTCAAGATTCAATAAAAGACTGAAAGTAAAAGAAATATTTTCACGGCTTGAAAAATTAGGTTATTCAATTTCTTATGACTGGACGAATCATAAATCAATAAAACCTTATACGGAAAATCCTGAACTAGCTGGAAAATACTGAAGCGAAGATATGGAAGGAGCAAGAAAGTCGGACGTGTTTATTCTTCTAACTGATGAAGCCGGAACAGGAATACATTCAGAATTAGGTGGAGCAATTGACCATTGTCTATTATTTAAAAAACCAATAATTTATGTTGTGGGAAAACATTTGGATAGTTCAATGTTTTTCTTTCATCCCTGCGTCAAAAGAAGGGCAACAATTGATGATGTAATTATGGAATTAGGAGAATCAAAATAAAATGAAATCCAGAAGATTCAATGGTTTTATACCAAGGGTGAATGAAAATTGGGTTGCAAAAGTTCTCGGAATGGAATTAAATGGAAAAGGTCCTGATTTATTCAATGATAACTGTGAAGTCGAGGTTAAATTTAGTTTGAAAGATGGTAAGGGAAAATATCATCTTTGCTGGACTGTTTTGGAATATCAAATGGTTTACCCTCAAGAACATCCTGGAAAGAATATTTACTGGGCTCTTGGACTTTACAAATTAAATAGAACAGTTTCAAGCATAGGAAGAAATGAAGTTCCTAATCTTGAAAATTTTGTAATGAACAGAGAATTATGGATGATTCCTTGGGAATGGATGAATCAATTCTCTCCATCAAGAACAAGTGGAAAATCAAAACATTCGGAGTGGGATATTGAACTAAGATACCCAAAAGTCAAGGATTTGCCTTTGGTGGTAAAAACATATAAAGTTCCAAAAGGGATTATTCATTTAACAGAAGGAATTAACCCAGAAGATTTTCCAAATCTAAATTAACTATCTCTTCTTCTTTCCAAAGCCTTTTCCAAGCTTTCTGTTGAAATAATAGGCAAGCCATATCACAATTATAAGTCCTGCTAAAGACAATGCAAATCTTATCCAATTTTCAGTGTAAGGCCAGTAAGCTCCAGAGCCATAAATCAGAGTTCCAATTCCTCCTCCCATAAGTCCTGCCCCCACAACCTCCAATCCAAAGAAAAAAGCCCCCAATGCAATAATTAAAACTCCAAGGGGCAATGCAATGAAGAAAACATTTCTTGACCTTTCCCTGTCAGCATCAGTAAATTCCTGATTGCATTTGGAATAAAGATCGCAATAACCTTGTGGACATGGTGCTTTAATGCATTCTATTTTCTGGGAAGTCCATGTGCCATTCTGAATTTCGCATCTTTTTTGATCAGAAAGTTTTAATCCCTCTTTGCATAACTCCAAAGTGGAAAAGCTGTTTATTCCGTCAGAACCGCATCCAGAACCGCACTCCACAAATGTGCAGTTTCCGCTGTTTATCTCATACATACTAATGCAAACAGCAGGGCAAGCTTTTGCTCCTGCATTTATTCCGCAATAATCATCATAATTCGCGCCTGGGAAAAAAATATTAATTCCATAATAGGTTACAAAAATAGTCAGGACAATTATCGCAATTGCAAGTATTACACCTTTTATCTTCATTTTATCCTCAGTCATAAAAGATTTATAAACTTCTCCTTTTCTGTATATTAATGGACGCAGGATTCATAAGTTCCAAAGATTTTTATCTGAATCATTCGGAGGCAAAGAAAAGATTCAGTTTGGTTGCTGGAATTGTGAAAAACCCGCAGGAGGTTTTCAATGGACAATTATGAAAAATTATTAGAGCAGGCTTACAGCAAGGTAAAGAAAGTGGATACTGCAACAGAAAGATTTGCTGTGCCAAAAATAGAAGGGCACATCGAAGGCAAAAAAACAATATTGACAAATTTTTTGCAGATAGTTGCATACTTAAGAAGGTCTCCAGAGCATCTCCAGAAATTTTTGCTTAGGGAACTGGCCACACCAGGGCAGATGGAAGGAGACAGGCTAGTTTTTAACAATAAAATTCCAAGCACAAAGATAAATCAGAAGATAGAGGAATACACAAATGAATTTGTGGTGTGCAAGGAATGTGGAAAACCAGACACAGAAGTTGTAAAAGAAGACCGATTATCCTTTGTTCATTGTTTGGCGTGCGGTGCAAAGCATTCTGTGAGAAGCAAAATATAATTTTTCACTAATTCTATAAATCAAATTAAAGCAAGATTTAGGGAAATTTTCACCAAAAACCAATTTCAGAAGATTTAAAAAACAATATTTCCTCGTATTCCTATCAGTTTCAAAATTAAACATCAAGGAGGAAAAAAATGGTTGAAGCATATTGTGTTAAGTGTAAGGAAAAAGGTAGGAAAATGAAGAGTCCTGTAATTTCTCAGACAGCACGAGGCGGATACATGGGGCAGGGAGCTTGCCCTGTTTGCGGAACAAAAATGTCTGCTATGATGTCAAAGGAAAATGCAGAGAAGGCTATCAAAGACGGCGCTAAGAAAGCTTTTTAA
>CAYICW010000043.1:0-1618 GCA_964362025.1 Candidatus Woesearchaeota archaeon | reverse complement strand
ATGTTTGTAAGAATAATAAAGTCATACAGGGACGTAGTGGCTATATGTGATTCTGAATTATTGGGAAAAATATTTGAGGAAGGACAGTTCCAGCTGGATGTTAAAGAAGGATTCTACAAGGGAGAGGAAATGAATGAGGACGAAACTCGGGAAATTATAATAAAAATGTCAGGAGAAGACGCAACTTTCAACATAGTTGGTAAAAAGTCAATAGCTTTAGCTGTTGATGTGGGAATAATCATGGGAGAAGGAATAAAAACAGTGCAAGGCATACCTTTTGCATTGGTTTTGGTATAAAATAAAAAAACATGAGAAACACAGGAAGGCAGGAGGAAAATGAAGTTGATGAATATGGTCAGCCTATAGTAACACGAGCAAAGCTTCCAAGAGGAAAAGAAATTATAGGAATAATCGAGCAAAGGCTTGGGGGAAACAAGATGATGGTAAATTGTCTGGACGGCAAGTCCAGAAACTGCAGAGTGCCTGGAAGGCTAAAGAGAAAATTATGGCTGAGGCCAAATGATGTTGTTTTGATAGAACCTTGGGAGCTTGATTTTAACAGAGGAGATGTTATATTCAAATATCCTTCAAATCAGATAGCATGGCTAAGAAAAAACAAATATCTTTCTGACGAAAAGAAAGAATTCTAAAAATGAAAAAATTAATCTGCGAAAAGATTATCAGGATAATAAAGGGAAAACAGAAACTTGAAGAAGAATTAAATATCAAGTTGACGATTAGAGGCAAAGAAGTGGAAATAGAAGGTGAGCCTGAGGATGAATACATCGCTGAAAAAGCCATTGATGCTCTTGATTTTGGTTTTCCTTTTTCTGTGGCGATGATGATAAAGGAAGAAGATACTGTGTTTGAAATCCTGAACATTAAGGATTATACAAGAAGAAAAGACATGGAAATAATAAGGGCAAGGATTATAGGAAAAGGAGGCGGAACTCTTGCAGCGCTGTCGGAACTGACAAAATGTTTTTTTGAAATTAAAGATAATAGGGTGGGAATAATAGGATTGGCAGATCATATAAAAAATGCCCAGGATGCAATGATATATCTAATAACAGGTTCAAAACAATCCAACGTCTACACATTTCTGGAAAAGCATCAGCCAAAGCCTATTGTTGACCTCGGCTTGAAGGAACAGAAAAAGACCAAATAAGAAAGTAAGTGTCCCGTTACTTCAAAGTGAAAATTAATTTTTATAAAGAGTTATATCATTAAATCTGAATGTATATTGAGATTTTAGATAATCAAAAGGAAATTATTGATTTGGCCATAAACAAAGCAGGAACATATAGAAAATTGGCAAAGACAATGAATATCCCTAAAGCGTCTATAACAAGATATAGAGATGGTGGGGCAATTCCTGAAGATAGATTTGGAAGAATAATAAATTTTCTTAATATTGATGAAAATACTTTGAAAATAGAAAAGCTTGATGATAATTGGAAACAAATTTTAGGTGGGATGAAAGTAGTTAAACTAAAAAAGGAAAACGGAACTTACGAAAAACAACTGAGACAGGCACAAATTGGTGGTGCAAAATATTTAAAAGCATGGCATAAGAGAATGAAAAAAGAGCAACCGAAAGAATACCAATTAATACAGC
>CAYICW010000042.1:0-4345 GCA_964362025.1 Candidatus Woesearchaeota archaeon | reverse complement strand
CTCTTTATTGAGTTTCATGCATAGTCCATTTATTTTGTCGTTATGAACTATTTTTTGGATACTACAAGAGGGAATTGATAACAAAACATTTTTATACCTAAATAAATTGTATTATCCATAGGATTGTATATCCAAGATGAAAGGAGGTTTAAACATGATAAGTAACAAGCGAGGTCTGTCGGAAGTTGTGACAACCTTAATAATAATTCTTCTGGTGCTTGTAGCTATTGGAATAGTATGGGCAGTGGTAAGCAATATATTACAGACGGGGTCAGAACAAACAGAAATCAGCGCAAAGTGCCTGCAGGTTGGTGTAAAGGCAACCGCCGCAAGTTGTACTGCTGGAGCATGTAGTGTTACCTACAAAAGAAGTGCTGGGGGAGATGATATTGATGGAGTGGTTATCATTTTGAGCAACGGACAGGATAGCGTTCAGAAGGATGTTGCTGGAAATCTAGCCGTTCAACAAACAAGGACTGAAACAGGAATAACTGAAACATTGACGCCTGATCCAAACTCAGTTGAGGTTGCAGCATACTTCACGGATGCCTCTGGAAATCAGCAGCTTTGTGCTACGATAGGGACATTTGAATTTTAATTTTTTTATTTTTTTCTAATTCTTTTTTCTTTTTGATTAGCGGGAGCTTTGAGCAAAATATAGAACCAGGAAAAATGGTTAATAATGTAAAAACCCTTCATTTTGTCATTTGATATTTCCTGCAAGATTTGTTATTGATTAGCATCAGAAAACTTTAAAAATCATCCTTCTTTGTTATTCTCATGACAGCTACAATAAGTGATTGTCGGCACATTTAAGGAAGACTTCACTAGCTGTGGCTTTATTTCTAATCAAATTCAGAACTTTTTTATACCATATTCGACTGAATTAAATATAAATGGCGGTTGTAATTCAATGGTAGAATGCCCGACTGTGGCTCGGGAAACGAGAGTTCGATTCTCTCCTTCCGCCCTCGGTTGGCCACGCTTGGACGAACGATTGAGAAAACAAAAAGGAGACAAGATAAAATGACAGACGAATTAGTTAAAGGCTTTAAGGATTTCACCGGCGATGAAGCCGCTAAGAGAGAGGAGCTCCGAAGAATCATAGCCGCGGCTTTTGAGGGGTATGGCTTTGAGCCCGCCGAAACTCCGATAATTGAATATGAGGATTTTGTCAGAGGGGAAAACAAACAGGATGAGGCTGTTTCAGACATATTTAAGTTGCAGGACAAGGGGAAGAGAAATTTGGCATTGAGATATGAATTTACATTTCAGTTAAAGAGATTGATGCAGAATAAGAAGCTCCCATACAGGAGATATCAGATAGGTCCTGTGTTCAGGGATGAACCAGTTAGCTCAAACAGGTTAAGACAATTTACCCAATGTGACGTTGATGTTGTTGGCTCAACTATAAAAGACGATGCAGAAATACTTGCGTTATCGAATGAGATTTTGAATAAGATAGGTATTGAACCTATAATTCTAATAAATAACAGGCAATTGCTTAATGAAATTCTGGATGATAATAAGATTAAAGAAAAGGATAAACTGCAGGCACTGAGGGAAATAGATAAGTATGATAAAATAGGAGAAAAAGAAGTCAGGTCAAACTTGAAAAAGTTCGGAGCTGAGAAATTCCTTGATGCACTTAAAAAAGGAGAATCTTATTTCAAGAAGTTTAATTCATATAAAGATATCTTAGAATTGATGAATTATTGTAAATTATATGGGATTAAAGCCATGTTTTCACCAACTCTTGTTCGTGGATTGAGCTATTATAACAAGAATGTTTTTGAAATTAAGGCAAAAGAAATGAAAGAAACACTGATTGCAGGAGGAAGCTATAAGTTTGAAGGAATTCAATGCACAGGTATTTCTTTTGGTCTGGATAGGATATCTTTATTATCTAAGGTAAGGGAAAATAGGAAGAAGACTTTGATTATATCCCTGGAACAGGACAAGGAATCTATATCTCTGGCACAGAAATTGAGGAAGAAAGGAGAAATAGTTTCTGTTTATTATGGAAAGCCTTCAAAGGCTCTTGAATACGCGAACGCGTATGGCATTGAAAAAGCCATATTTGTCGGGCAAGAGGAAGTCAAGAAAGGAAAATACAAGATTAAGGATATGAAGACGGGGAAAGAAAAATCTATCGATTTTTCTGCGAAGCTTTAAAAAAAGCTTTTGAAGGAAAGTTATATTTCAATGCAGATTTCTTTT
Source organism: Candidatus Woesearchaeota archaeon (assembly GCA_964362025.1). GTDB lineage: Archaea > Nanobdellota > Nanobdellia > Pacearchaeales > GW2011-AR1 > JAGVNG01. Next base: position 2,125 of record CAYICW010000042.1, on the reverse strand, counting down.
TAAATAGTCATACTTTATATTTGAAATGAACCAGTTGGATACAGATATCTATTGGTTAAGAGAAGCATATATTGTTGCAAGCACCTATTCGCACGACCCTTATGTTCAAAATGGGGCAATTTTAATTAAAGAGGGCAAAAAGATTTCTTTCGGAGCAAATAAATTTCCGAACGGTGTCAAAGAAACAGAGGAAAGATGGAGATATCCCTTAAAATCATATTATGTAAGTCATGCAGAAGACAATGCAATTCTAAATGCAGGTCATGCGAGCAGAGATGCCACAATGTATTGCCCATGGTTTGCATGCGACAGGTGTGCCAATACGATAATAACTGCAGGAATTAAAGAGATTGTTGGACATTCTGCTCCTGATATTTGGTATGAACCACATAGAAAATACGAAAATGGAAAGCCTGTTAAGTCTATTTGGGATGAAAGCATAGAACATGGGCTAATAAAAATGAAAGAGGCTGGCGTGAAGCTTAGATGGCTTCATGAAGAAATTGGCGGTGTTTCTATAATCTTTATGGGCGAAAGAGTTTGCCCATGAGAATTAAGCCTAAGCATTCCTTAAATCAAGATATCCATGTCCCTCAAAATTTCTTTTTGACAATCTTTCAATTATCTTTACAATCATCAAGGTTAAAAATACCATTATAGATGCAGGAAACATCCATAATAATAAAGCATCAAGTAATTTTGGAATTCCATACTCTGCGAGAATGTAAAAGCCAGAAATAAGGATAAATAAAAAGGTTGCAATTATCTCGGCATTTATCTCCCTTTCCCTTATTCTTTCAAAAATATTAATCCTGCTCAAAACCATAAATTACTTCGGAAATATGTCTTAATAAATCTTGTTTAATTAATCATCAAACATCTCGCCAAGCGGATTCTCAAAATCCTTGTTTATCTTTTCAACCCTTTTTTTCTCATCATCATCCAATTCTTTGATTTCTTCCTCAACTTCTGTCTTTAAGTCTGCAAAAGGGTCTGGATTATGCTTCAGGTAGATTTCTTTCAGCCATATGTAAATTTCCTCAAAATGCCCTTCCTGCTCAAGCCAGACTTTTTTCTGATTTTCAAGATGCAAGAGGGGGGAAAAAGATATTATTTTTTCTTCCCTGTCATTTCCAACAAATTCGGTAAATGATACTTTCTTTTTGCCATTATTATCATTAAGGTGCCTGAATAATTTGGCATACATCTCTTTTATCTTGCTTTTTATGTTAAATTTCCTTTTGGGAAGAGAAAATGAACTTTCCATCAGCGCATTTTTATTTATTATTTCTTTTTTTATTCTTCTGTTCTCAGTGCCTATTGCCTTGCTCAGGGATTCCATCAGTTCTTTTAGCGTTACTTTTTTGAATCTTGGCATAGGGCTTCTTGGAATAAGCGTTGGTATCTCTTCATCAAGCTCTATTCTTTCAGATATGTATCTCTTTTCCTCTTTTTTTCCAAAAAGAATTTCATCTATGCTCTTTATGTATTTGTCAAGCAGTATCTCTGATTTTATACGAAGCAGTAAGGAAGCTGCAAGGAGAACCTTGCTGGACACAAAGAAATCATCTTCCCCCAATTCCTGTATTTTTATCAAGTATTTATCAGTAAGAATAATTATGTTTATGTCCCAAGGGTCCAACTGTTCTGTGTTTATGAGGTCATAGATTATTTCCTGCCATCCTATTTCCCTGTTAAACAGCAAATCATGAATCTGCTCCTGTTTTACGCTGTTAAAACTTGCCTCTTTTTGTTTTTCAGCCATCTGATATAAAGGAAAATGGATTTTATAAAAGTGATTGGTAGTGTGTAGTGCCTAATAAACCACCCTTATATGGGCGGGTAGTGCCTAATTTAATAGCATCTTTATATTCAAGGACTTCGGATTGTTTTTAGGCTTTCAGGAGCAATTGTCATTTCTAAAAGGTAACATAACCGAAAGGTTTAAATATGAAACGGAGTTAGATATCATATCACCTCTTTTTGCCCAGGAGACGCTTCAAGCTCTCTATTTTGACGGCTTGAAGATTCTCCCAGGGTTATTCATACTCTAAAAAAAGAGAAAAATTAAGGGCTTAATAAATTACTTTTATTAGTAATTTGCCCTAATCATAATCGAAAGATA
>CAYICW010000041.1:0-4373 GCA_964362025.1 Candidatus Woesearchaeota archaeon | reverse complement strand
AATTTATCCTGCCATGTTCTTACAGTTGCATAAGTTGTGAGTATATCAATTGCCTGATTTATTTCTTTGTCAGGTACAAGATGTCCTGCAGGATAAGTCTTTGAACAATAAGAATCTCCATCAGCAGGATTAATTATCTTTATAGGAGAAATACCTATGACCTTCATTTTCATTAATCTGTCATTTCCTATTTTCTCAAGTTCTGGATATAATTGTATTGCATAATTAAGAGAATTAACCATCTCTTTGGAAGTCATAGAAAATCTAATAGGACCAACTCCTGCACTATTGCTTCTATTAATAGAACTTAATGCCTTTTCAAGTACAGAGATGTATTCCTTAAACTGTCCTTCTGTGAATATCGGCTTTGTCAAGTCTACCATGAAAAACCCAGAAATCTTTCCTTTATAAATCTTACGATATTGTTATTCTTTCCAAGTGACTACATTAGGGAAAAGTTTAAATAGATAAAATTTGGCAATAATAAGATGACTGAACCAAAATTTGGGTATGAGAAAGGAGAAGGGTTATATGATAGTTATGATGGAAAATGGGTTGTAATTTATCCAACAGGAGTGAATAGTACTTTTTCTGGAAGATTTAGAGGAGTAAAAGAAGGGTATGCCATACTTAATCCCTTTCAGGGTGGAGAAATGAAAGAGGGGAAGCTTGTAAGAAAACTAATAAGAAATGATGGGCATTCTCTTGCTCCTTTAATGGGCAGTGCCATAGAACCCGTTACAGAAAAATACATAATTGAATATTGCAAGATGCTGAATAAAAAAGACAAGGAAAATAAGAAATCAAAGAAGTGATACGAGCCAGACAATGAGCATATTTCAATCATAAAATATATAAATCTTTGAATTATAAGATTATCATGGAAATAGTAAAAATCCCAAAGGAAGAATATGAAAAAATGCGAGAAGAATTAAAACTACTTAGAGAGTTAAAAGAAGTAGATTGGGATTTAGTCAGGCAATTTAAAGATAGCTTAGAAGATGTTAAGGCTGGAAGAATTAGAAGAGTGGCTTAATTTCTGTATTTTAATAATTCCCTTAAATAACCTCTATATTCATTAACGTATTTTATTATATAATCAATAGTTTTTTGCTGTGTTTTCTTGTCGCTGGTTGCAACAAACAAGACTACCTTTAAATCTTCAAAAACTAAATAATAAACTCTCTTTTCTCTTAGTCTTTTTTCTCTTAATATTTTAATCTGTAATTGGTCTCCGACATAGGGATTTTCCTTTACCTGAAGAAATATCTTTTGCACTCTTTCTTGTTCTTCTTGGGATAATTTTTTTACTTCTTTATCAAATTTTTCAGTTGTGTAAACTGTATAAACCATTTATAATGATATAATATATATTATAAAAATCTATTGAATAATTTTGAGAAATATTCTAACTTTACATCAAAGAAGTGATACGAGCCATCCAACCAAAAGCCCGAGGAAAATCCCCAAGGTTATGAATGGCATTGCGGGGTAAAACTTCCTTTTCTCAGAGTATATGAATAGGCAAAGCAGGCCAAGAGCTGCTCCTGCGATGACAAAAAGAGAGTAAAACAATCCATAAGTGAGCATGACAACTCCTGCGGTTATGATTGGAAATACAACATCTCCTCCGCCCAAAATAGCAACATTAACCTTTATCTTTTTGTTTTTTAATTGGGATTTCTTTAGCTTTTTCAATTCCAGCCTTACTTTTCTTGACATATATGGAACAAAGAAACCAGAGAATACCTTTACCTTGTTTATCTGATATTTTGCCATTTTCTGCATTATGCCCGTGTGCCAGACTGCCCACATATCATACAAGGAGATTAATATAAGCAAAATCAAAACACTGTATATGTTTAATATGGGAACAAAGACAGCTGCTATTCCGGGATAAACGAGCAGCTCTGTCAGATTATGAACCCAAAGGTTTCTTTTGAATATCTTAAAAAATGCGAGGCATAAGGCTAATAATCCTGACACGAAAAAAGCATATTTCATTACCGGCACTACGCTCTGAAGAAATATCATCAAAGCAATTGCAACGACAAAGAAAAACCAAAGTCGAATAATAAATTCAGCCCTGATTTTTGTCAGGAACAGGAATAAGGTTATAGCTATTATAAATGCAAAGATTATTGAGCCTAGAAATTGGGTGCATGAGAAGAAATCACCGAGAGAGTTTATTGTGCAGGTCAAGTCGGTTTGAGGATAACCCATTCCTAATGGCAGTTCATTTGCAGGATTGGAATAATAATTAATGACATACAAACCAATAAACTGAGTGAGGATAAACATTGAGAGAAGGATAATTATTATCTGTGGCTTGTGCTTCATGTTATGTTAAATAAAAAGAGGTTTTTAAATGTTAAATATACTCTCGCTCGTAAACTTGCTCGAATTAATATAAATTGTTAACAAAAAATCTGTCTGTTAGATTAATAATTTTTAGATATTAATAAGTGAGCGAAGCGAACGTAATATTACCTCAACCTCAGCGTCTCCAGATTTCTTGGAACATTTGTTTCTACTCTATGTAACTTATATAATGCAGAAGCCAGGTCCAAGGACTTTGAAACTTCCCCGTGATTTATTATTATCCTCTTTGGCCTTGGCCTCATGTTATTAAAGAACGCCATTATTTCGTTTCTTCCTGCATGGGTCGAAAATCCTGTCATTATTTCAACCCTGAGCTTTATATTCAAAACTTCATTTCCATGCCCGTATTCCCCCAATGGAATTGTTTTTTCTCCCTCTTGGATTCTTCTGCCGATGGAGCCTGGTCCCTGATAACAGCTAAGAATCATAAGATTGTTTGGGTTGTCTGCAAAAGATTTGAGATATTCAACAGATGCTCCTCCCTGCAACATGCCTGATGTAGCTATTACAATGCATGGCCCTCCCTCTATTACTTTTTTTCTTTCCTGCGGCGAGCCAACTCTTGAGAAAATATCTGACATAAAAGGATTGCTATCTTGGAATATTTGCGACCGAACATTGCTGCTTAAGAAATCAGGATATGCCGTGTGTATTGCGTTCATGTCCCATATCATTCCGTCTATATACATTGGAATTTTCGGAAGCTCTCCTTTTCTCACTGCCTCCTCCACCCTAAGAACAGTTTCCTGCGCGTGTCCAAGACCTAATTCAGGTATTAACACTTTTCCGCCTTTTTCTACGGTTTCCTTTACCATTTGTATGAATTTGTCCTCTGTTTCTTTTCTTGGAGGAAGAATGTCATTCTTTGAACCATATGTTGATTCTGTTATTACTGTTTCTACTCTTGGGAAATTTGAGACAGCTGGGTCCAGCAGTTTGGTTTTTGAATATTTGTAGTCTGCTGCGTAAAGAAGATTATGAGCTCCGTTTCCTATGTTAAGATGAACCATTGCGCTTCCAAGAACATGCCCTGAATTATAGAATGTCAATCTTATGTCAGGAGTTACATCAGTTACTTCGTTGAAATTCAGGCATATGCTGTGCTTAACCATTTCTTTTATGTCAGTGGAGCTGTATAGGGGAGCAGATGCCTGCTTGTATGCTACTCCAATAAAGTCAAGGGCAAGCAAAGCAGCCAAATCTCTTGAAGGGGTTGTCATATACACTGGTCCCTTGTATCCCATCTTGTATAGGTATGGAAGCAAGCCGACGTGGTCAAGGTGCGCGTGGCTTATTATGATTGCATCCAAAGTGTTTATGTCAAATTCAGAAACATTGAAATAAGGGAATCTGTCTGTTCCGCTTGAAGCAACATCTATCCCGCAATCTAAAAGAATTTTTGAGTTTTCCGTCTGCAGCAATAGACAACTTCTACCTACTTGCCGTCCGCTTCCCAAGAAGGTAAGCCTTATCCAACCATTCATCTTTTCAGGATTCCATTCCTTGTATATTTTTTCTCCTATATCATTGAGGAATTTTCTTCGATAATTGTTGTTTGCATACAAAACTTCCCTTATGTTCTCTGTTATCTTGCTCTTTATTGCAGGGGATCTTTGAACCTGCGGCGTCCATAATGTTTTTTGCCTTATTTCATCAAGAATAGAGCCCTGTTTTCCTATTACCAATCCTGGTTTCTTGGCTTCTATCACAACAATGCTTCTCTGCACATCAAAGATTATCTCTGTTATTTCAGCATCGACAGGAACTATTCTTTTTATTTCTGCCTCAGCTGTTTCCTTGTCTGGCAGAATTTTCTGGTCTGCGCGGAGTTCAATTCTCTTTTTTATCTGCTCCACTATTGCCTTTATCTTCGGCTCGCCTTCCCTGAAGAAGTTTTCATTGTTTGTGTAAAGAACAATGTTCGCACCCTCAAAATTGGCTTCCGTTATTTTCTCTTTCAACTGTTCTGTTATATTTTTTAAGATGTCCAT
>CAYICW010000040.1:0-4396 GCA_964362025.1 Candidatus Woesearchaeota archaeon | reverse complement strand
CAAGGCCGCAAATCCAGGAAATCACACGCTCAACACCCATGCCATAACCTCCGTGCGGAACAGAACCATAGCGACGTGTATCAAAATAGAATTCATATTTTTCTGGTTTCTCTCCCTGTGCTCTCAAATTTTTCTTCAATTTTTCAATATCTTCCTCTCTCTGGCTTCCTCCGACAAGCTCTCCGTAACCCTCGGGCGCTATCATGTCAAAACCAAATACGGTTTCTTTTCCTTTTTTGGAATCAGGAGTTTCTTTCATATAAAACGCCTTTACTGCTTTCGGATAATGCCTGACCATTATTGGTGTATCATAAAGAGCAGACAGCGCGTCTTCTTCAATTGTCCTGAGGTCTTTTCCCCAGGGAATGCTAACCTTCTTCTTTTCCTTAAGTAATTTCAGCGCGTCAGTGTAGGTTATTCTCGGGAAAATTTTTTTCAGGGAGGGTTCCAGCTTTTTCCAATCGCGACCAAGTGCCTCCAGCTCTGGTTTTCTTTCGTCCAGAACGCGAGAAACAATATGCTTAATCAACTGCTCCGCATCGTCCTGCAAATAAGAAAAATCTTCCCAAGCAGCCTCCATTTCGGCATGCCAGTATTCTGTAAGATGCCTCGATGTTTTGCTTTTTTCTGCACGAAAACTTGGCTGTATCGTGAATATTTTTTCCAGGGAAAATATTCCTGCTTCTGCATGAAGCTGCCATGTCTGGCTGAGATACAATGGTTTTCCGAAGTAATCTACCTTGAAGAGCGTTGCTCCGCCTTCTGCCTGCATCCCAAGCAAAGTCGGAGAATGATATTCATAAAACCCTTTTTTGTGCCAATGCTCCCTCATAGCCCTTAAAACAGTGTCACGGATTTTCATGATAGCATTCATTTTCCTGCTTCTGAGCCAAAGGTGCCTTCTGTCTCCTAAAAGTTCTTCATTAAGGCTTTTGTTTATGGGAAAGTCTTTGCTAACGCCAATTATTTTTATCTCATCGGCCTCAATTTCGTAACCGGTTGGTGCTCTGGAATCTTTCTTGATTGTTCCCTCAATTTCAACGCTGGCTTCAACCTGGAGTTTGTCAATTTCCTCCCATTGCTTTGCAAACTTCTGTTTTTTTAGGACACACTGGATTATGTCTGAAGAATCACGCAAAACAAGAAATTTGAACTCATTGCTTCCTCGCTCCCTGTAAACCCAGCCGCGTACAGACACTTTGCCGCTTCCTTTTTTCAATGCTTCCGAAATTGAGATAAATTTTTCCATTTTTAAATTAGAGAATAAGCCTATTTAATTTATTCGTCAATTCTTTTAATACTGATCTCTTTTTTTCTTGACTTAAATGAAAGAGAACTTTTGAAATCATGCCTCTGGATATTGTGAATATATAATTTAATTTTATCACGCTGTCTTTTATTGCGCCGTCTTTTTTTAATATTTTAATTCCTTCCATTTTTAAGTTGCTTGTGATGCCTGCCACAACAATATTATCATATTCTTCAAAGAGAACTAAAGCCGGCCGCACTTTTATCTCAGATGTATCAGCAAATTGTATGATTGTAAGAACAACATCTCCGGATTTAAGCATTTTCCCATTCAGCATCCTCTTTATTATCCCAAAGCTCTTTCATTTTCTGCTGCTGAATCTTATGGAGAAACTCATCATACTGGTTTCTTTTTTTTAGAGATTTATAATAATTAATCATTTTTATAATCAATTCTTCATATGTCTGTCTCGGATGCTCCCTGATTTCTTTCAATAGGTTTAATACCGCCTTGTCTAATTGGATTGTGGTTTTTTCCATATATAATTCGCTATAGGTAGCTATATAAATCTTTCTTCATCGCCTCTGCGATTAGGATTTATTAAATTTAGAATTTTTCTTGTGCCATTTTATTTTTAAGGAGTAAGTCTCTTTCTATCACGAGGAAAGAGTGTGGCTTCTCTAATATTACCCAGGTTTAGCATTGCTTGCGTCAATCTTTCGAGTCCTATCGACCAACCGGCATGTATCGGTGCTCCGTACCTGAAAGCATCAATATACCATTTAAAGTCTTCGGGATTTAATTTTTTTGATTTAAGCTGCTGAATTAAAAGCTTTGGGATATGGACCCTTTGCCCTCCAGAAGAAATTTCAACTCCTCCATAAAGGGCATCAAAACCTGCTGATATTCCTTTTTCAGGATTTTTTGGCCAGATGTAAAATGGCTTTATTTCTGAAGGCCATTCATAAGTAAAAACCACTGTATCGGGAAAAAGGAAGCAGAGTTTTTTTTCAGCTTCCGGCTCAAAGTCATCTCCTGATTTAAGCTTAAAGCCATGTTTGTTCAAGAGAGTGATGGCCTCGCTATAAGTCATATATTTTGCCTTCGGGATTTCTAATTTTACTCCCAGCAGTTTTAATTCCCCATTGCATTCTTTCAAAACCTTTCTTGCTATATGCTGGACAACTTCTTCAAGGTATTTCATGATTCCTTTGTCATCAGCAAAGGCAACCTCTATGTCCATCTGCCTTATTTCATTTATGTGCTTTGTCGTATCGTGTTTTTCTGCACGCCAGACAGTGTTTGTGGAGAATACTTTTTCCAGAGAAATTGCTCCAAGCTGTTTGTAAAGCTGAGGGCTTTGTGCAAGATATGCCTTTCTTTCAAAATATTTTACTTCAAAAAGATCTGTTCCTCCCTCTGTTGAGGTTGCAATTATTCCTGGAGGCTGTATTTCAGTAAAGCCTTTTTGGTAAAAAAATTCTCTGAATCCGTTGATTATTGTGCTCTGAATCTTAAAAATCGCTGCGATTTTTGGTTTCCTTACATCCAAAGACCTGTTGTCCAGCCTTGTTGGAAGCTCTGCATTAGCTCCTTTCTCATTAACCTGTATCGGAAGTTCTTCTGCCTTGTTGATAACTTCTAATTGGGAAATCTCGAGTTCAAGGTTTTTGTTGGTTAATTCTTCATTGGTAAGTTTGGCAGGCCTGGCTTTTCCCTTAACACCTATGACGCTTTCCAGGGTAAGTTCTTCACCAAATCCTTTAATGCCCTGCTTTAAAACACACTGTACAATTCCAGAGCTATCTCTAAGAAGGACGAATTTCATCTTTGCAAGGTTTCTGATATCGTGTACCCATCCCTGAAGAAAGGCTTCTTTTCCGGATTTTAGGTCAGAAACATAAGTTCTTTCCATGACCTTAGAAATAGGAAAACAGATTTATTAAATTATTGTCCATTGACTTTTCCTTCAAGTCCATTAATAAGAACAGCTGCAGCAATTACTGTCGTCCACAGCCCTGTTTTTCCCTCGGCAGATTGTGTCACGTTTCTTGTTCTTATAATTTTCCCAGACATTTTGTAAACCTGCTCTCTCTCATCCCACCCCATGTTCTCATCAACCTCTATTCCAAGTGTAGTTGCAAGCATGCTGGCAGCGAGGTCTTCCGCATAATCTCCGGCGACCTCATCTGTTTGTCCATATGAATGGTGTTCTGAGAGATAACCATATTGATTCTCATCTGCAGGAACAGCTACACCAATAGAAGACGCGACAAGTCTATTATGTTCATTTGTTTCAGCTCTTGCTATGACATGATGAACAATTTCTCCAGGACTTATATATTTTAACCCTTCATCTTTGGGTATTATTTTGCAATTAGGGGGGAGTATGCTTGAAACAGAGACAAGGTTACATTTCTCAATGCCAGCATCCCTAAGAGCTAGCTCAAAGCTTGCAAGTTTTTCCCTGTGTCTTCCAACCCCTTTTGTAAAAAATATTTTTTTGGGAACCATCTTTAGTTAATTATTAAGATATTCAGAAGTTTTTAAGATTTTTCTTTTTTGAAGATTTTTCAAAAAACTATTTCGCATGTTTTTTTATTATTTCCGAGGCTTCTTTTCCAGAAATTTTTCCTCTGAGCTGCTTCATAACAAGCCCCATGTAAGCATTGACAGAAAGTCCTGGCTTTTCCTTTATAATCTTGGCAATTTTTTCCTCCAGCTCTGATAAATCTTCTTTGGTCCCTAATTCAAATTCAACGTCTTTGCCCTTAAAAATATTCTCCAGAGTATGTTTTATTTCTGACTCTTTAATTTTGCCCTTCTTGACATTTTCCATAACATTTCCCAAAACATCCCTGTTAAGGACTTTTTCAACTTCAACCAATGATTTTTTTGCTTTAGAGGATATTTCTCTGGGGAAGACCAAAAGTGTTTTTGCAATCAGCTGTGGATTTTTAATAATATGCAGCAGTTCTTTAAATTCATCAAGCTTACTGCGTTTTAATAGAAGAGCAGCCATTTCTTTGTTTAATCCTTCAATTTCCATTTTTTCATCCTTAATACTTGGAATTGTTTTTTTTGCATTGTCTATCATTTCCCTTGAAATTTTCAAAAGAGGTATGTCTGTTTCAGGATACATTCTTG
>CAYICW010000039.1:0-4403 GCA_964362025.1 Candidatus Woesearchaeota archaeon | reverse complement strand
GAAAAATTCTTAATATAATCCTCGGAAATAATATTTTGATTCTGCAGGGAAGGCTCGAGCCTGAGGAAGAGACAAGACTCATAGGGGACACTATGGCAATCATAGGGCATGTGAAAAGTTTCAAAGGAGTGGAGCTGGCTGTAATTTCCGGGGACAATAATGAAGGACTTTTAGGAAAATTCAGGAAAAATCTCGTGAGCGCAATTGCCGGAGGAGATATCGGTGCTGTGACAATCATAGGGCCTGCAACAATAGTCAAGGAAATAAAAAGAAATCCAAAGAAAATCGAACTCTTATTAAAGCGTTGAGTTTCTACGTAGTTTTATTTCATGAAAACTCCGGAAGAAATCCAAAGAAAATCGAACTTTTACTTAAAGGGTAACGATTTTCATTCATTCGCTTTCAAGAAAAATCAAATGAAAGAAGATTGAGCTTTTATTGAAAGATTAGTCTTAATATAGCAATATAATTTTGAGAGACGATTATAACCGGAGTTTTGTATCAATATTCTTTATTTAATCTAACATTAAAATATCTAACTAAAACATCACAAACTTTATAATTATCATTTGTTCTTTTATATTATGTCAAGATTATCTCTAATTAAAATAGGAGGTAACTAAAATACCCCATCAATGCGTCCGCTGTTCCAGAATAATCTCTGCCGGAAGCATAGAAGTTCTTGAAGGGTGCAAAGAATGCAGAAGCCGTTTTTTCTTTTACATAAGAGACGACCAAGTGGAAACAATCAAAAACAAGATAATAGAGATTCCTGAAAAAGAGAAAGCCCGTATTGAGGAAGACATAAGAGAAATGGTGGGAATAGTGGACGAACAGGCACCAGTCATTCTGGATGTGGAATCCATAAGAATTACAGGAGAGGGAAAATTTGAGCTGGACCTTACTAAAATCTTCAGAAAAGACAGGCCTTTGATATACAAGCTGGAAGAGGGAAAATACATAATAGACCTTGCTTCCACGTTAAAAGGAAGTGTAAAAGACTTTATCAAAAAACCAGGGGAAAAAAGGGACAAGTAGCAAACAGAATTTAGCATATTTCTATTGCAAAACTCTGCTGTCAAAAATAATGTTAAATTAATAAACTATTTTCGCTTATTTTAAAACATGGCCAGCATAAATTCTCTGTTAAAAGAAGTTCTTATTGAAATAAAGCCATCAAAAGAAGAACTCAAAAATATAGGAAAAACTCTCGCAATTTGCAGGAAAAAAATTGATGGAAACATACAAAACAGGAAGATAAATGCAGAAGTTTTTATTGGAGGAAGCGCAGCCAAAGGGACTCTCATTAAAAAGGACTACTATGACATAGACATCTTCCTGAGATTTGACAAAAAATACAAGGATGAGATTCTTTCAGACTTGACAGAAAAGGCCATTGCCGGAATAAAAAATACCAGAATCCACGGCTCAAGAGATTATTTCAGAATAAAATCAGGAGGGAATCTTTTTTTTGAGGTTGTTCCTGTGAAAAGAATTACAAACCCGAGAGAAGCAGAAAATGTCACAGATCTTTCTTATTCTCATGTAAACTACATCAAGAAGAAAATAAAAAGCCAAAAGCTCCTTGATGAAATAAGGCTGGCGAAGGCTTTCTGCTATGCCAACAATGCTTATGGTGCAGAATCTTATGTCAGCGGATTTTCAGGTTATGCCATAGAGCTTTTAGTGTATCATTACAAGGGCTTCCTAAAGTTTGTTAAAGCAATGACACAAATCAAAGAAAAAACAATTATAGATATTGAAAAGCACCATAAAAATAAGAGCAGGATCATGATGGACCTTAATGAAGCAAAACTAAAATCACCGATAGTTCTCATAGACCCGACCCACTGGCAGAGAAACGTCCTGGCTGCTCTTTCCGCGGAGACCCTGAAAAATTTTCAGAAACCATGCAGGGATTTCCTGAGAAAGCCCTCGATAAATTTTTTCAGAAAAAAAAGTGTCGATATAGAAAAACTAAGAAAAAGTGCCCATGGCAAAGGCTATGAATTTTTAGCGCTGAAAATAACAACCAGCAAACAGGAGGGGGATATCGCAGGAAGCAAATTGCTGAAGTTTTACAGGCATTTTAGGAGCCAGCTGGAAAAATTTTATGATATCAATGAAAATGGCTTCGAATACAAAGACGGGAAAAGCGCCCTGTGTTTCCTTTCTGTTAAAATAAAGCCCTGGATTCTTGCCCAAGGGCCAATGGTGAGTGACAAAAAGAACGTTGCCAGATTCAGATCAGCACATAGAACGGTCTTTATCAAAAACGGGAGGCTTTATTCAAAAGAAAAAATAAAAACAGATTTAAAATCTTTTATTCAATTATGGAAAAATAAAAATATAAAAAAACTAAAAGAGATGAGCATCACTAATCTGGAATTTGTCTAGATTTCCTGCCAAAAGGTTACGGGGCCGTATTTCCATCTTCCGAAAAATAATTTAACTCCATTTTCAAGGTTTCTTCTTTCACCTTTGTTTAAAAGCCCATCATTCATTCTTGTGGTTCCGTGGGTTGAGCAATCTTTAATGTAATAACTATTTTCTTTGGAATCATATCCTATCATAGCCTGCCTTCTTGAGATTCCCTTTATGATAAATACAGCTGCATTTGGCTCTCCTTTTTCATCTTCTCCCAGAAGAATATCTGCCTGTTTGGCACCAGGTGTGTAATCTCTTCTTCCGATTGTTATTTCAGATTTGCCTGAAGACAATAAACTCGTTAAATCATGAATCTTGTTTTCTAAACTAAGTTCTATAAGCTTTGCAGGTACCATTTTTTTCTAAAAGTTTTCTCTTTTAGATATTTTATTTTTCTTCGCCGCCAATAGCTTTCTCAAAAAGTGTTGCAAATGCCTGGGAAAAAAACTCTGAGTTAAGCCATATTGCGGTATCATTAGGGTCGCTGTTTTTTGACAGGTAAAAAAGTATTTCTTTTTTGTCAACTATGAAGAATTTGGCATCAACATCCACTTTCTTTATTTTTGTTTCGAGGACTTTTTCAATCTTCTTTATCAGCTTTTCATCTCCGGAAAGGGCGATTTTAATTTTGATGTTATTTTTGTTAAGTTCTCCAAGAGTTTGCTGGAAAAGCTTGAGTTTAAAATTTATTTCCCCGGCATTTGTGCAGATTATCACTTCTTTGGAAGCTTTCTGCAGAATTCCCTTCAGATAATTGGATATGTTTGACCTTCCTTTTATGGCTGCAGATAGGTCTTCGCGTTTTACAGGATTCAGCCCTTCTCTGTAAAGTTTTTCAAGTTTAGAGAATTCTTCAGAGGTTTTTATATTGGAAAGGCTGATTATCCTTTCTTCAGCATCTGATCTGACATTATTTTTAAGTTTTTCAAGAATCATGTGCGGCTTTATTCCGAGGTATTTTACAGGCTTCCCGAGTTTTATGATTGTAAAGCCTTTCTTTTCCAGGCTCTCAAGAACATCATAGGTTCTTGAACGGGGAACACGGGAAATTTCTGCAATCTCTCCGGCAGAAGCCACACCTTTTCCAAGCAGGGCTAGCCAGACCTTTGTCTCATATATATTAAGGTCAAAGTAATCCCTGATTCTGTTTATGAGTTCCTGTTTTACGAGCATTTTAGTTTTGTGATAGTAATTTAATTAATCCATTATCCATGGTTGATGCCAATCTAATAACTTCGTCCCCTATTTCTTCTCCGAATTGCAAACGCAGGCATAATTGATTAAGATTGAAAAGATAGTTTTGTGCTTGGTAAAGTTGTTCCGTATTCACCATTGGCCTTGAAAGATCTTCTCTATAACAATCTATTATTTGCTGAGATCTTTCAAGCCTTTTCCTAAGCCTTGTCAAGTTCGTGATTTCCATATTTCTTGTCATTTTATTGTGTTTCCTGTCTCTCTATTGTAAAGTAAACTGTTCCTTCATGACTTTTTTGTCCTTCAGGTTTTGTATTTGCACTTTTTACCCAAGTATGAGCATCAACATAATGTGTTTCATTTTGTCTTCCAGCGAATACTTCGTGGTTCCCAAAAAACCTGTGTGTATAAAGTCTATGATCCTCTGGTCTAAAAAAATCCAAAAGGAACTCAAGATGCGAAGAATCTGATTTCTCAGTAAGCCATTTAAATCCACTTCCAGCGCGAGCTCTATATCTAATATTGTCTCCTGCCTGTTCAACTAATTCTTCAAATTCTTTATAAGTTATACTACCACTTTGTACTTTTCTTTCTCCTCTTAAAAGATGTTTTAGTGTTCTTATCATAAAAACCCAAGAAATCCTGTATTTATAAATCTTCCTATTTTGTTACTTTTTGAGAGTGAGAACATCGTCCAAAAGCTTATAAATAATTTTCTTATCTGATTAATATGCCTAAAAAAACAGCCGCCGTGAAAATAGAACTGATGCGAAAGTTGTATG
>CAYICW010000038.1:0-4424 GCA_964362025.1 Candidatus Woesearchaeota archaeon | reverse complement strand
GCATGGCATAAGAGAATGAAAAAAGAGCAACCGAAAGAATACCAATTAATACAGCATGAAAAATTCAAGAAAATGTTAGGGTATAAATGCTTAACCATTAAAGGTGAAAAAGTTAGGAATAAATTTGAAAAAATAGTAGCAGATAAACTTACAGAGTTAAAGATAGATTATGAGTATGAACCCCTAATCAGAAGAAATGGAAAATGGTTTTATCCAGATTTTTTAATAAATAAAAAAATAATTATTGAGTGCACAGAATGGAAAGGAGAAATAAAGGCTTATCAATTAAAAGAGAAAATTAGATATTATGGGAGCGGCTATGAGGTATTAGTAGTAATCCCAAAACATTTATATACAATGTACAGGATTTTAGATAAACATCTAATCTTAGGAGTAGATGAAATTGCCCGGGTAGCTCAGTTGGCAGAGCGCATGGCTGTTAAAAAGGATTAGCAAAATACAGATACCATGATGTCGGAGGTTCAAGTCCTCCCTCGGGCGTTTTTCTAAAATGATGCAAAAAAATACAAAAGTTCTCGTGGCAATGTCCGGCGGCGTTGATTCAAGCATTGCAGCCCTTTTGATGAAAAATAAAGGCTATGAAGTTGTCGGAGCATTCATGAAAAATTGGAGCGATACAAAAGACCCTCTAAGCGGTGAATGCACATGGAGGGAAGATAGAAGAGTCGCGCTGAAAATAGCTGCCAAACTCGGCATTCCTCTTATCACGCTTGACTTTGAAAAAGAATACCGAAGGCAAGTGGTGGATGAGATGTTTAAAAAATACCAAAGAGGAATAACACCTAATCCAGATATAGATTGCAACCAAAAAGTTAAATTTCCTCTTTTATGGAAAGCAGCTGAAAAACTTGGCGCAGACTACGTTGTAACGGGGCATTATGCGAGAATAAGCGTAAAAAGAGTTGTTAATAATAAATCAAACCTTAAATTAAACGATAAAAAGGTTAATTCCTATGTTAACAATAAATATCAATCTGCGAACGCTGCGCCTAGGGCTTCAGCCAAGGAAAGTGAGCAGCATTATAAATACCAACTTCTCCGAGCAAGGGATGAATCAAAAGACCAATCTTATTTCTTATACAGACTTTCAGAATTTGACTTAAGTCACACTCTTTTTCCAATAGGAAACTTCACAAAAAAAGAAGTAAGAAAAATTGCTGAAAAGGCAGGCTTTCAAAATTTCAATAGAAAAAGCACGGTGGGAATATGCTTTATTGGAAAAGTCAACCTCAAAAAATTCCTACAAAAAAAGATAAAACCAAAACTAGGAAAAATCCTTAATCCAGAGGGAAAACAGATAGGAGAGCATGATGGAATTTATTATTACACAATCGGACAGAGAATAGGTCCAAGATTTGGAATCGACATCGACAGAGGAAATGAAAAAAATGTCGAAAAATGGTATGTTGCAATAAAGGATATCAGAACAAACATGATAATCGCTGCTCCTGAAAATCATCCTCTTAATTTCAGAAAAGAAATAACAATAAAAGAGCCTCATTGGATTGAAAAAAGACCAAAAACTGGGAAAGTTTTCTCAAGAATACGTCAAGTCGGCGAGCTCCTTCCCTCTACTTTAAAATATTCCAACGGCAAATATAAAGTTACTTTGAATAAAGCAATAACAGGCACGGCAGAAGGACAGGCAATTGTCCTCTATGAAGGAAAGAGGGTTTTAGGCGGAGGAGTTATAAGTTTCTGAATAATACAACAAACTTCCCTAATATTTTTATAGTCTAATTCATTGATTAAAACATGGAGTTAGGAAAGGCAATAAAAAACAGGCACAGTGTTAAAAAATTCAAGGATAAAAAGCCCGACTGGAGAGATATTATCGAATGCATTGATGCTGCAAGATATGCTCCAATGGCAGGAAGCAATTACAGTTTAAAATTCATTCTTGTAAGTGATAAAAATATAATTGAACAGCTCGCAGACGCAGCGCAGCAGCCATTTATTGCGAAGGCGCATTATGTTGTTGTCGCATGCTCAAATCCATCCAGAACAGTAAATGCATATGGCGTAAGGGGAGAAGTTTATGTAAGGCAGCAGGCGGGAGCAGCAATACAAAATTTCCTTCTCAAGCTGGAAGAATCAGGCTTGTCTGCAAGCTGGATAGGACATTTTGTTGAGGAGCAGGTGAAAAAAACCATGAGTATCCCTGAACACGTGCATGTCGAGGCATTTTTCCCAATAGGATATGAATACGAAAAGAAATACACGAGAAAAGAAAAAATAGATTTGGATAATATTCTTTACTTTGACCAGTATGAAAACACCAGCATGAACAAACAGAAGGAAATGGATGTTTGAAATTTAAATGGAAAATATCAACAAAAAAATCCCTCAGAAAAAGAGCGTCGCGTTGCTTGTCTTATTAAGCATAATCACTATAGGGATTTATCCTGCAATATGGTACATTAAAAGAGTTACAGAATTAAATAATTTAAATACAACAAAAAAATTAGGGAAAACTGTCCCAATAATCCTTTTAATTCTTGAAATAATAAGTATTTTAGTTTTTATTGCATTACTTGCAATTATTCCGCTTTTGTTTTTAATACCCTCTTTAGCAATCATTTTAGCCGGAACTATAACTTATGTATCTTGGGGGATTTATATTCTGGCAGCAATTCTGTTTTTAATTGCAGCCTTTAATTTCCGCTCTTTAATTAACGAGGTTTTAAGCAGGAAAGGAACAAACAGAAAAATTTCAATTCTTTTCACAATATTCTTCAATTATCTTTATCTTCAGTATGAGATAAACAGAACAATAGATGATAGGGAATATGCGCCAAGGACAGGACCAGGGATTTGGTTTGTCATATATCTTCTGATAATCTTGTACTATCTATATGTATTAATAATACCCTTATTCACTAATTCTTAAAAAAATAAAAAGCGGGTGTGTTTCCACACCCGGAATCAAAATAAAATTTAAATTTGCTTATGCAAATTTATCTCCAGACCTCTATTCCCAAGTCAGACATTTCCCTAGTCGCAGGGGCTCTGCTTTCTTCTGCTGTTTGTCCCAACACGAATGGAGATTTAACTCCTGTCATTATTGTTATAACCCGGACTTTCCCTAAGAAGTCCTTGTTAATTCGTGCTCCAATAATAACATTCGCGTCTGCGCTTAGGTTCTCAGATACAGTTCTTCCAATCAAGTCGAATTCTTCTAATTTCAAGTCAGGTCCGCAAGTAATGTGTATCAAAGCTCCAGTAGCTCCTTTGTAATCCACGTCAAGTAGAGGATGTGTAAGGGCTTGCTTAACAGCTTCCGTAACACGATCTTGTGTATCTGCCTCTCCAATTCCAATGACAGAAACTCCGCCATCTTTCATGATTGCTGATACGTCTGCGTAGTCTAGGTTAATCAAGCTTGGCAGGGTAATCGTTTCGACTATTCCCTTTACCATTGTGCTAACCAACTCGTTCGCAACAGCAAATGCATGCTCAATTGGCAACTGTCCAGCTATGTCTACAAGTCTATTGTTATCCAAAACAACACAGGTGTTTGTCACTTCTCTCAATTCCTGCAAACCCCATTCTGCCTTGTCTAATCGTGCTTTTTCTGCCTCAAAAGGCATTGTTACAACACTAATTACAATAGCTCCTGTTTCCTTGGCAAGCTGTGCAACTACGGGAGCAGAACCTGTTCCAGTTCCGCCACCAAGACCTGTTAAAACAAATACCATATCTGCGCCAGCAACAGCTTTCTTTAAATCAACAACAGCTTCCTTTGCAGCTTCTCTTCCTACTTTAGGATTTCCGCCTGCTCCAAGTCCTCGTGTAAGCTCCTTGCCGATAAGGACTTTCTCGTCTGCTTTTGTAACGCTCAAGTGTAAAGCATCTGTATTGACGCCGTAGACTGTCGCACCATTGATTCCCTTGTTGAAAAGCCAGGTAACCATGTTGCATCCGCATCCACCGCAACCAATAACCTTGATGTTTGCCTTTCCAGCCTTAAGTTCGTCGAAGTTAATGCTGTGAGTTGATACATTCTGTATTGCTTCTCTTGCAAAATCTAATACCATTTTTTGTTTTTTTGTACCTCCTTTCAATTGTTTCGCACACCTGCGAAACAGGTGTTGACGGAATCTTTTGATTCCAGTCTCAGTTGTTTTATTTATTCCCGCAAAGCGGGATTACGGAATTCCAAGCAAAAATCTTTCGGGGAAAGATTTAAATACTTTTTATAACTCCGATTATTGTAAAAGAATTCACCCCCATACGAATTAACTTATTCGACCCCCATCGAATAAATTAAAATAATAAAAAAATTAATCTTTTTCTCTTTAAATATTCTTCTATACTCAAAAGGAAGATTATTTTTGAGCTTTAGCGATTAAATATTCTTCTATACTCAAAAGGAAGATTATTTTTGAGCTTTAGCGATTAAA
>CAYICW010000037.1:0-4459 GCA_964362025.1 Candidatus Woesearchaeota archaeon | reverse complement strand
GTCTCTGTGCTCGCGTTATTCTTGCTGTCGTCTATTGTATTGGGGAATATAATTTGAGATTTAACACAAGAAAATATATAAAACCAGAAAGATATAAATTAGAATGAATTGGAAAGCATTTTTAACAGGTATATTATTTTTATTAGATGCCTTTTTGGAGTTTGGTGGAAGCAGTAGTTATGTTTATTATGCACCCGGAGTTATGTTTTTAGCAGCAGGCTTTCTGGAAAATGAATATGGAGGGAAAATTTTTGGTTTTCTTACTTGGATTTGCCTAATCATCGGTCTTGTTATGTTTGTCAGTGGAATGTTGGGAATAAACTTATTTAGTTAATTTTATTAAGCAGAGATTTTTTAGAATAAAATGAACACAAAAAGGGGCATAGTTGCTGATTATATTCCCTGGCTAATAATTGGACTGGCGGTTCTCGCCATAATAATGATTGCCTTATTCCTTTTGAGGGGACAGGGAGAAGGGCTTATAGACAGAATAAAAAATTTATTTGGGGGCGCATAATGACCGAAGAGTTAAGCATAGGATATACAATCAAAGTTATATTGGGGCTTTTGGTCATAATAGCTGTTGTCGGGGGAGTCTACCTTATATTCAAGGAAAAAATATTAGATTTTTTCAAAAATCTTCCAGTTGGAAACCTATCAAAGATATTTTTAAGTTTGATTTAAAATGATAAAAAACAAAGAGAAAAACCATCGGTTTTTCAGTCCTTCGATTTTTCCAAAATCGAGAAAGGGATTTTTTCTTGCAGAAGAGACACTTAAGATAGTGCTGGCTGTGATTGTCATAATCTTCCTGATTTATTTTCTAGTGTCCCTTTATTTTTCAAGCAAGGATGCTGAAAACAAAAAATTTGCAGAATCTTCTGTTAAATATCTTATTGAGCAAATAAATCTTAAGACTGCTGAAGTTCAAATTTATAATCCGAAAGGTTGGATAATTACTGCCTGGAGAAATGGGGAAGAAATGCCTCTTTCATGTTCAAATTTAGGATGGAAAAACTGTGTGTGCTTCTGTGAAAAATATTTTGATTATTTTGGACTTTCAAAAAACACCCCCATAGAGGATTGCAATAAGGAAAATTATTGTCTTGATTACAACAAAGAAATCTTTATTAAAGAAAATAGCATTGAGATAAATAATTCTCTAATTACACTCAATATAAATTATGGAGACAAAATAGAGGTAAGCAAAATATAATGGAACTAGAAACTTTTATCAAATGGATAGCTTGGTTGATTGTTTTTGGGATAGCAATAGTTGGAATTTTTAATTTATTAGGGGCAGGGATTTTAAAATGAGAAAAATTCTAAAATCAAGAAGAGAAAAGTCGAGAAAAGGAGAGCTAACAACTCAGCAAATAGTGACAATTATAATTATCATTGCAAGCTTTGTGATTCTCTTATATTTCCTTTTCAGAATAAATCCCGCTGAAACAAGCTCAAAACAGATATGCTATAATTCTGTTGTTCTTATGGACAAAGGAAGCGGTTTGGTAGGAAGTCTGGATTGCAAAACAAATTATCTCTGCCTATCTGGCGGGGGCAGTTGCGCTGATTTTAGCCCCACGGTTACGGCTAGTGTTGACCCCTCTAAGAAAGAGGGGGTTTTGAAGACAATTGCAGACGAGATGTCTGATTGCTGGTGGATGTTTGGTGAGGGAAAGATAAATTATGGAACTGTGGAAGGCACAACCATAAAATATGCATTATGTTCCATAATGGAATTTGACAAGAAGGTTCAGGAAAAGACACCGGAAATTTCCTATTCTGAATTATATGAGTATATGAAAACACATCAATCTTCTCATGCTACTTCTCAAAGTTATCTTCAGTATTTATATGGAGTAAATGATGTCAGCGCATTAATTGTTCAATCGCAGTTTTATATAATTATAGCAAAGGATAAAATTGATACAAAGCAAAAATATTCAATAATCACAGGAATAGATGATAATTTTGGAGTAGGCAATGTAATATTACCTGACGAGTACCTTAAGGTTTACATAATTCCTACTGCTGAGACATCATCCAAAATTGTTGCCGGTGAATTCATAACCAAAGCCGCGTAATCATAATTAACAATAATTTTATTAAGGAGAAATCTTTTTTTAAAATATGATTAGAGATAAGAAGGGGGACGTGCTTGTCGGAGAAGTCATATTTCTTGTGCTGAACCTAGTATTTCTTTCAATTCTTATCATATTTGTAATTTCAAAAACAAACGACTCCGCTCTTTTGGAGGAAAAATACGCAAAACAAATAGCATTAATTATAGATTCTGCAAAACCAGGAATGATAATCCATATAAACATGGAAGACGCAATCAAAAAGGCGCAAGGTGAAAAACAGGATATTGCAGATATTGTTAGAAAAAATGATAATGTTATTACAATCAAGCTCAAGGAAAAGGGAGATTATTCCTATTCTTTTTTCAATGATGTAGGTGTAAATGTTTATCTTGATACTGAAAACAATAAGGAGTATGTGATTGTCATAACTGAAAAATAAAATAGCTTAACCATGAAAAATAAAATAATTTTTGATAAAGAAGGTTCAGAAACTACCATAACCATTTACTGGTTTGCGATTTTGATAATAGTTGCAGTGGCAATTGTTTATATGATAAGTTCTGCTTATGGAAAGCCCTATGATGTTCGGGGAATTGAAGCAGACATACTTGCAAATAATATTGCAGACTGCATAAGCGAAGGGGGATACCTAAGGGAAGGCACCCTTACGGATTCATCGTTCAAGGCAAATTTTCTCAAGCAGTGCAAACTGAATTTTAAAGTTGAAGAGAGTTTTGCAAAAGGCAATGGAGAATATTATGTCGAAGTAATTGCCTATGATTTTGACACAAACAAAAGAACTAATTCAGACATATCTTATGGAAATCCTGCCTTAAGGCAGTATTGTGAATTGAAAGGGAAAACTCTTCCCGCCTGCACACAAAAAAATATTTATCTTCTCGATAGCCAGCAAAATAAATATGGGGTAACCATTGTTGCGGTGGTAAATAAGGCGGACAAAAATGTATGATGATAAATAACAAAAAAAATCAAAGATTTTTTAATCCTTCGATTTTTCCAAAATCGAGAAAAGGGCAGATAGCAGAAGGATTAACATGGGTAATCGCAACTATAGCCATTATAATCATTCTGCTGATTTCCATATCCCTCACCACTTTTTATACAAAAGACAGGGAAATAAAAAAGGATTTTTTCACTGACAGCGCCAATCAAAAATCCGTCCTAAGCTATTTGCTGACAAAAGAGCCCAGCGGAGAGATTGTTTATTCAGACATAAAAAAAGAAGGCAATTTGAAAGGTGCCAGCGGGGATATTGCTCTAAAGGTTTTTAATGGACTATACAAAGATAACTATCAGGAGATATGGATAGGGGTAAGCAATATTGGAGAAGGGGCCATTTCAACAAGCCTTAACGGAATTAAGAATGAATTTTTCGGAACAAAAAATCCTTTATCTGATCCAAGCTCTCTCTCAGTTGGTTATACTGGGGCGTATTCTTCAATTATACCGCTAGGCGACAATAAATTTTTCCAGGCAATATTTGTCAGGAAACCATAGTAAAATGAACAAAATCATAAAATCAAAAATGGGCGACATGCCAACACTCATACTCGTGATAGGAATTTTCCTAGTATGCGGATTGACTGTTCTTAGCCTGGTTATTTCTTTTGGCTCATTTGAAAAAAGCTTTGGGGTATTGGAAAACATGGCTGCGGTGAATTCAATGGCTGACCAAGCCAGATTTTATGAAAATGCGGGACTGGAACCAACCAGCTTTTTGGGCATAAAAAAGGAAAATAATGCCTATAATATTACATCTAAAAAAACAGAAAATGAAAAGATAGTCTTTTATGTCGAATATATAATTCCGGTAAAAGTTCAATTATCCAAATAAAAACATTTTTAAACAAATCTAACATCGATTATATATGATAAGCAAAAAGGGGCAGGGATTAAGCACAAGCACAATTGTTTTGTTAATATTGGCTGTTGCTGTTCTTGTTATACTCATAATCGGATTTACAATGGGATGGAGCAAGTTCCTTCCTTTCCTTAACACAAATAATGTGGGGGATATAAAGACAGCCTGCGCAACCGCCTGCTCAACAGAAAGCAATTTTGATTTCTGCACAACTCCAAGGGAAGTAAATGACAAGGTTAATGCTAAGTTTACAGACACGTGTGATAAGCTGGCCAAGGATACAAAGTATACTGCTAGAAATTATGCAATAGCTAAATGCCCTGCCATTACCTGTGATGCTGCCCCTTAAGTAATGTTAATTCTTAATTAAAAAATGGACTACGAGTTTTCGGACAGAAGAAACAAGAGAAAAAACAAGTTAAAGGAAAAGAAAAAGCATCCCTACAAGAAGGGCGGATTTTCGCGAAGCATGAATTTTGGAAAGAAGAAA
>CAYICW010000036.1:0-4510 GCA_964362025.1 Candidatus Woesearchaeota archaeon | reverse complement strand
CTCTGAAAACAATAACAGAGAGAATAAAAGGAAAAGAGGGAAGAATAAGAAAGAATCTTGCAGGAAAGAGAGTTAATTATTCAGGACGAACAGTTGTCTCTCCAGACCCATCAATAGACATAAATGAAGTTGGAATACCTTTTGAGATAGCCAGGGTAGTCACAGTTGCTGAAACTGTAAATGACCTTAATTTAGAGCATCTGAAAAAGGTTGTTGAAAGAGGGGAAGAATATCCCGGCGCTAATTATATAATAAGGCCAGACGGCAAGAGAAAAAAAATAACTCCTGAATTAAAGGAAGAAATAATAAATGAGATAGTTCCAGGATATATAATTGAGAGACACCTGCAGAACGGAGACATTGTTTTATTTAACAGGCATCCAAGCCTTCACAGAGGAAGCCTGATGGCTCATTATGTGAAAGTGCTTCCAGGAAGGACATTTAGGCTGCATCCTGCTGTGGCATTTCCCTATAACGCTGACTTCGACGGAGACGAGATGAACATACACTCTCCACAGACAGAAGAGGCGAAAGCAGAGACAAGAATCCTTCTTGATGTAAAGAAAAATCTCATTTCCCCCAAGAACAACACAAATCTTATCGGATGTGTGACAGACGCGATAACTGGAAATTATCTGCTGGGGCTTGGAGAATTTCCAAGGGAATATGCAAACCAGCTGTTATACAGGACAGGAATAGATTATCAGTTTTCAAAAAAAACAATTAAGGGAACAGAAATATTTTCAAAGATACTTCCTAAAATGGACTTCGCAAATGATTCTATAAAAATAAAAGACGGAGAAATTGTAAAGGGAATAATTGACAAGACAACTTTCGGGGTGGAAGACGGGGAGCTTGTAAAGGAAATAGACAAAATAAAGGGAAGGAATGCGGCTTTCGACAGCATTCAAAAGGCATTTAATTTAGGAAAAAACTTCCTGTCAGACAAGGGAATTTCTCTTTCCCTGAATGATTTGGATCTTGAAGAAAATATAATAAAGATGAGCGAGGAGATAATAGAAAAGGCAGAAAAAAGAACGGATGAAATAATCGAGGAATACAAAAAGAGAACCCTTGAAATAATTCCCGGCAAAACATTGGAGCAGTCAAGAGAAATAAGAATTTTGAAGGTTTTGAATGAGATAAGAACAAAAATTGGGGAAATTGTCAAGAAGGAATTTCCAAAAGATAATCCTGTTACCCATATGATAAATTCAGGCGGAGGAGGAAATATCTTGAACATAACACAAATGGCTTGCTGTGTCGGGCAACAGGATCTGGAGGGAAAGAGAATAGATATAGGATATTCAAACAGGACATTGTCATTCTTTAAGAAAGGAGATTTGTCTCCAAAGGCAAAAGGTTTCATAAGAAGTCCGTTCATGAAGGGATTAAAGCCGGAAGAATTCTTCTTTGGCGCTATGACAGGAAGAGCAACACTCATGGATACTGCGCTGAGAACTCCAAAGTCAGGTTATCTATATCGAAGACTTGCAAATGCGCTGCAGGACCTTAGGGTTGAATATGGCGGAACAGTAAGAGACAGCAATAATAATATAATTCAGTTTAAGTACGGAGATGACGGAAAAGATGTCACAAAAATGCATGTGGATGGAAACATTGAGCCGGGAGAAGCAATAGGAATAGTAACCGCACAATCATTTGGAGAGCCTTCAACACAGATGGTCTTGAGAACATTCCACTTCGCTGGAGTTACCGAGATGCAGATTACCCAAGGTCTTCCAAGACTTATAGAAATATTTGACACGAGAAAGAAACCAACTTCGCCAAAGATGGAAATACATCTCAAGAAGGAATACAATAATGAAGATAATGCGAGAACTTTTGCGGAAAAAATAAAGGAAGTTACCATAGAAGAAATTGCATCTCAAATTAATCTTAACTTCAGCGACAAAAAAATAGAAATAATACTTGACAAGGAGGCATTAAGGCATACCCACACTTCTATCAAGAAAGTTGCAGAAAGGCTGAACAAGATAGGATTTAAGGTAAAGGAAAAAGAAGACGGAATAAGCCTGAATGCGGCTGAGATGAATTTTAAGGAAATCTACAAATTAAAGGAAAAGCTGAAAAAGACAATGATATCGGGAGTGAAGGACGTCAAGCAAGTCATAATAGTGAAGAGGGACGCCAATTATGTCGTAATTACCTTAGGTTCAAACCTTAAGAAAATTCTTGAATTCAAGGAAATAAATCCTGAGAAATTAATTTCAAATGACTTGTATGAAATGCAGGAAGTTTTCGGAATAGAAGTTGCAAGGCAATTGATAATAAATGAAATATATGAAGTGCTAAACACACAGGGCCTTGACATAGATATGAGGCATCTTAAATTAGTTGCAGATGCCATGACAAACATGGGGGATGTCAAGGGAGTTACCAGGATGGGAATAATAGCGCAGAAATCATCAATACTTGCAAGGGCAACATTTGAGACGCCTGTCAAGCAATTCGTGAACGCAACTGTGAAGGGAAGCAGGGATAAATTGGCAAGCGTCATAGAAAATATAATTCTTAATCAGCCTGTGCCAATAGGAACCGGGCTTCCAGGGCTTCTTGTGAAGGTTATAGGCTCTCTGACAAAAGATGAATCAGAGAAAAAGGAAGCCAAGAAGAAGGTTGTGGCAGAAGTAGCGGAATGAAGAGAAATTGATAATTTAATTAAAAAGAAGTGACGATAAATATAAATAGGAGCATTGCTTATGATTATTGTTGGCTTTGGTTGGGTGGCAATCGGTCACTCACTGAGGAAACCCAACTTCCCAACGCTATTATTTCTTTGAATAAAAATAAATTGATTGAACCTCTTTTTTGTTATTCTGAGTTAAAACCCGATTTTCTTTTGATAAAATTATTTTCCATCCTGTATCTAAAGTTTCTTTTGCCCATTGCACAGATTTTTGCCCACGATTTGCCTTAACCCAATATGAGCAAGTACAAATAATTAAATCAGATATTTGAAGCATTTCAGATTGAGACATTTCAATATTTATTATTTTTTCAACTAAATTATTATTTGTAACATATTCTGTTCCTTTTTCATAAAATGTTTTAAACCAACTAGACACCTCTCCCCAGTTGTTCATAGTATCAGAAAAAAGAATTCCAAGTTCTTTCTTATTATTCTGTCTTGAAATATCCTCGGTGTTTAAGCAAATTCTTTCAAATAAACATTCGTAAGCAAATTGAATTTTATTTCTAATTTTTGGAGAATCATCTTTATCCACTTTACATATACAAATTCTTATTGGTTGGGTTCCAATAAATTTATAAAAGTCGTTTAAGAATTCTTTTCTTTTTTCTATTGAAATATTTGAAAACCATCTTTTTCCCTGTATAATCATCTTCATATCAATTTTTCTTGTTGAAGTTTCAAAGTGTTTATTTAATATATTTTTAAATTCTTTAATCATATCTTCATAATCTCCATCATGAATAGAATAACCACCAACAACTAGATCTCTTTCTTCTTTTGTTATTCCACTTTCATCAATATACCATAAAATCATAATTAAATAAAGATGAATTAATATATAAATTATTATAATTTACAATGGTTTAAATTAACTAACATTTATAAGATAAATATTC
Source organism: Candidatus Woesearchaeota archaeon (assembly GCA_964362025.1). Classification (GTDB taxonomy): domain Archaea; phylum Nanobdellota; class Nanobdellia; order Pacearchaeales; family GW2011-AR1; genus JAGVNG01. Next base: position 898 of record CAYICW010000036.1, on the reverse strand, counting down.
ATAATAATTTATATTAATCAAAATGCCAAGCACAATAAACATGCAGGATATGAGATATCTCAACCTGTTTGAAAAAATGACAAGAGTTCAGACAAGGCACTGCTTCAAATACAATGAGTTTATTGTTTTCTGCGTTCCAAGGCATCTTATAAGCATGGCGATAGGCGAACAGGGAATGAATATTAAAAGAATGAGCGAGATTCTGCAAAGAAGAATAAAAGTCATCCCTATTCCTGACGGACTGTCTCATCTGAGACAGTTTATAGAAGCAATAATCAACCCCTTAAGATTCAAGGATTTGCAGGTAAACGACAACGAGATAATTCTTACGGCAGGAAGCCAGAGCAAGGCTGCATTGATTGGAAGAAACAAACGTAGATTGCTGGAAATGCAAAAGATAATGAGGGATTATTTCAACAGGGATTTCAGGATAATTTAGAGATTTCTAAATAGAAAAAGTTTATATATTCATAATTCAAGTCCAAAGTATGGAAAACACATTAACAAGAGAATGCATTAAAGGGACTGTTAATGATATGCAGATTATTTATAATTCTGGTTTTGAGGCATGTAGAATAGAAATTGTTTTGGATGTCAATGGAAAAAAGATTGCCGTAACTGAAGAACATCCTGAAAGATATGGAGCTAAATCTGTTGAAGATATTAAAAATACATTTAAACAAGGAACACCCTTAGAGTTGTTAGTTGGCAGAAGATTCAAATTATTTAATAGTAGAATATATCAATGGCATAATAGCTTTTTAGGGGGCATTGGATTTAACATCAGAGGTCATACTTATTATTATTCTCACATGGTTTATGCTTCAAAGATATAATTTTTCCCTCTAAAAACCTTTATAGACAAAAAACCCAAAAAGCATTTTTAGCTATAAATTTT
>CAYICW010000035.1:0-4808 GCA_964362025.1 Candidatus Woesearchaeota archaeon | reverse complement strand
TTCCGTCGTGGTATGCCCTTACAACAGCAGGTGCCTGTGTGTCTGTTTCAAGGCTGAAGGTTATTTTCTTTGTGTCTGCATTTCCAGCAGAATCAAAGCATCTGATAAAGTAACTATGGTTTCCAGAATTTAACCATCTCTCTGTTGAGTGCATATGTGAATTAGTATTTGTGAATTTAGCATAGCTTCCTGATGCCCCTGTGATGCTGTAATAACACTTTGCCTTTCCTTCTTCATACCCTACAGATGTTTCTGCTTTAAGAGTTACATTTATGGAGTTAGAAGCTCCCTTTATGGTGGTATTGTCTGGCTCTACTGACTTGATGTATAATTGCTGTGTGCCTATTAAAGTCAGTGGTTTAGATTCCTTATTGAAGTTTCCCAAAGTATCATTGCATCTGAAATAAAACTTATTTGCTTTGTTATTTTCCAAGCCAGTTAGTTTTCCAGAGCAGGTATAGCTCAATTGGGAATTTAAGTTCGCTTGCTGGTTGGCGCAAGTCAGGTTATTTTCCATATTCTTATATTCTTTGTCTTCATGATCCCATCTGCACTGCGCTGGCTTGTTTACATAAGCCTGTACGCCAACCTCGTGAGCTTCAGTTTCATTAAAGTGCGCAATTGCTTTGCCATCCTCCCAATTAAATCCTCTTATTATAGGAGCTGTTGTTTCATTTTTAGGATCAACGCAAAATTTAAACAAAAATTCTTTTCTATTCGCTATATTATTGGAAGCGGATTCGCATCTTACATACACCTCAAAATTACCATAGGTGATATTGTATGGCAATTTTAATCTTTTTAATTCCTCTTCTAGATACCTCTTGCCAGGGAAACTCATTAACTGCATATGCTGCTTTATGTATAAGTTTTCTCCTCCGAAATCATTTTTCATCAAAGAGAAATTCTTTGTGCTCTGAAATTCAAGCCTGCAATATCCATTTTTATCCAATTCCACGCCAAATGTAAATTCCTGGAAAGCAGGAAGGCATTTTTGACTTTCGTATTTTATTTCAACTCCATATTGTCCTTGAGGCAGCGGGTCATATCTATATCCCTTCTTCAAAGCCGCAGCCCATGCGGTTATTTTAGGAGGATTGAGATCATTTTGGTCTTTCCATATGCATCTTGGTTCAGATGAATTTTTATTTATCAAATCACATCCTGTTCCAAGGCTCTTGCATTGATATTCTGTGCAGGGGAATTTTCCCTGATTGCATGAAAGACAATCTGCTCCTCCTTTTGGAGCCTGCCATGGCTTGCATATGAATGAAACCTGTCTGTCTGTCTCTCTTTCTAAATATTGAGAAAGATAAACAAATAAGCTAATAATAGCTGCAGATACCCATCCTGCAGGCCCTCCTAATGCTGCCACAGCAGCAGCCACACCATAACCCACAGCAGCTCCAGTCGCAGTTCTTGCAGCTGCATAACCTGCTTTCTCCCAATTTCCTGTTGTAACACCTACATAAAGGAATGTAATAGCTGCCACAACAGAAGCAGCTATTAAGGCATTTTGGAGTACGCCCCAAACACTCTCTGGTTTACCAAAAAACTTTGCAAAAAACCCAGGCATAGCGTCTTCTGCTGCTGCTTTTCCAGCTTTTTTTGCAGCTTCTACTGTACCGCCTCCCGCAATTACTTTATCATAAGCTGCTTTTCCAGCAGCAGCAGAATCCTTTGTAATTTTATCTATTCCGAAATAAATTCCAATATCTTCAAGTATTTTTGGAAAAGTTGGGTTTGGTTCAGCAGCTGAAGCAGAACCAGGAATAGGGCCAAATCCCTCGTCATTTAATGACTGTTCATCTTCTTCATCCTGCGCAGAAACTTGTCCCAAACTTGAGCCAAGAGAATAACTGATTGCAATTATTCCAAATATAAGAATGACTATCTGGCTTAATGCCAATCCTTTTTTTTTGTTTTTTATCATATTATTTTTATTTTTTACTGTAGAGATTTGGTATCTTATTCAAATTTACATTATCTCCAGCAATATACAAATCTCTCCATTTATTGTAACCTTCTTTTTTCAAATAATTTTCAACAACCCCGCAGTCTCCCAAAGAAAGACACATATTTTGCCAGTTTTGCGCCCAGTCTGCATTTATGTCAGCTTTAGAATCTTTATCGGATAACTCGCTTTCAAAGCATATGGGGGTGCATTCTCTTGTGCATTGTTCATCATTCCACCCTTCTGCATTCTTGCACGCGTCTATGCATTCTTGATTTGTATCATCCTGGCTAAAACCAGAAACATAGGCAAATCCTTCAGTATAATGAACATAGCATATAACATTTGAAAACCCGCATAAACTTAAAGGTGTTTGCGCTTCTTCGGTGGCCACTTCTGTGATTGTTCCTTTGGTATCCCAGAATTTAAATCCCGGCGTATATTTTGGAACACACGAACCAGTGCCTCCATTTACAGGAAATGTTTTTTTATTTCCAGTAGATGCCGCGTATGAAGTTTGCACAGCTCCCGCAGTTCCCTCTAAAATTTTGCAGTCTCTTAAATCATCATTTAGGCAGTCTTCTTCATTATTCTGAGAAGTGCAATCAATCCAATTATTCATAACACATTGTGCTGCTCCTGTTGTTTGATTTCCAAGGCAAAGCTCGTTTCTGTAATAATCACAAGGCTCATACTGGATTTCTCCATTATAGCAATATGACAAATATGAAATCTGTCCAGGCTTTGCATTTTCAAATTTTTCTATTGGCTCAGAACACCACGCTTCACCCTGTTGCCTTAATTTGCCCCCTGAAAGAGGATCGCTTGCAGGACATCTTAAATCTTTGCAGACATAGTTTCCATATTGGGCATCTCCACTCGCGCAGGTGCTTCCTTCAAGATAATTGCAAGCTCCATTTGTTCTGGAATTAATGTTTCCTTTTCCATCGCCAAAATCAACCTCAACGCCTTGCACTCCGGGGACATAACTCCAATAAGCTATGTCATTAATTTTTTTTGCGTTATAAACATTTGCGATATTCCCACACAAATCAACAAAATAAACCTCTTTTTTTCCAGACACGCATTGTGTTCTTTGTGTTCTTGTGCATATTGTTCCCAACTCTTCTGCAGAGCATAAAAATCCCTCATGGAAGTTTTCCTGCGGATCAGGGCATTCAGCTTTTGTTAAATGCTTGCAGTCTTTTCCTTCCTCTGTTTCAAAAATACATGCCCCTTTTGTTTCTGGTGAGGCAAGAGCAGCGCAACTAATTTCATCTTTAACAGTGTCTTTGAACAGGGGTTTTACATTGTAATCTTTTCCCTGAAAAGTGCATTTTGCTCTTTCAACAAGAGAAGCCCCGTCCCCAAGAATGCAGCATCCTACCTGACAGGCAGTTATGTCAGCACTTTCTTTGTCATAAAAATTTCCTCCCTCTGCAGGATTGCATGTTGCCTGGGGGCTTGGCAGGCATTCTCCGTTCTTTGTATTCACGCACGTGCCTATTTTGCAATAAGAAGTGGATTCACAGGAAGTTCTATCGTATTTATAAGGTTGGTCTGTTAAAGGATTTGTGCCAGTGTTAACCTCCTCAAGAGGAACATTCTGGCATGAGGCGCCAGTCAATGTTTTTTCAGCGCAATATATTGTTGATTGCCCTGTTTCCTGCCCTGAAATGTTTACCACAAATAAAAATACAACTATTAAAACTGCAAGTCCAAATAAAATTATATTTTTTGTTTCTTTCATATTAATGTCCTGGTGGGAAAACCAAGCTTCTTGAAGCAAACTGGAATTTATCTTTTGTATTCCTGTCTGTTAAAATATAAATTCTTGTTCCGTCATCCCTTAAATTTTTTTCCACTTTTAAATCCGGATAATATGTCATATAAGTTCTTGGATCAACATCCCCATAGGTTGCTTCCCATTCAATTATTGATTTAGCAATGCCTGCTAATTCATAAAGATTATTGTTCAGGACAACACTGAAGGATTCATATCTCTTGGTCTCTCCTGCTTTGGTTAAGGTTACAGTATAATTAAAAGTGGAAATTACTCTTTGAGGAAGCAATTCAACACTTATATCCCCCTGCTTCATTGTTACGGCATATCCTTGTCCTTCAAAACTGCTTTTCAGTTCATTAAAGCAGTTTTTGACTTCTCCTTCAATTCCATTCTGAACTTCGGATTCTATATGATTTTTTAATAATGGCTGTTGGACAATACAAGGCTTATAGTTTTCATTTGTATAGCACAAGTATGTTATATTGATATCATTATATGTAAAATAAAATTCTGGCTTAAGATTTCCGCCCTGCGATGAAACCATATCCACCTTCTCTTTTATATTATCCTCCATGCATGTCTGGATGAACGCGTTTGGATTCTGCTCCTGCCCGCCAAGTGTTGAAAATATTCCTGGGAAGAAGAAATATACGGCAACCACGGCAGCAACAATGATTATAGCAATTATTATAAAAAGTGTTACTTGCCCCTTTTGATTGTAAAAAATTCCCCCACGATTTTTTTCAGAAAAAAATTGTCTTGGTTTATCATGGAAAAACCATCTCTTTTCACCCTCTCTTTTCATTATTTCTACACGGCTTTCCCGTTTATAAATATTTTTGCAGGAAATTTTATTTGAGAAAACACCGATTTTCGATTATAAATATTTTTATGCATTTCCCGGACAATTTGAAAGGTAGATGTTACGTTAGCTTTTTCCAGCCGCTTGCTTATTGATGCAAATGTTAATTAAAAAAGTTGATATAAATTCACAGTTTTATATTAAGAATCTGCCTTGGCTCTTAACCATCAGTAATATCTCTTATTATTCTAAATTTAGCAGTTAGG
>CAYICW010000034.1:0-4846 GCA_964362025.1 Candidatus Woesearchaeota archaeon | reverse complement strand
CAAGTATACAAGCTTTTGGAGCTTGGGACCCAGGTTCGAATCCTGGAGGGGCTATTGGTATAGAAATCTTTATAAATAATTATTCGAAAGAAAGATTAAAGAAAATGTTGAAGCTACATGAAGAACAAGGTTATATTTTTGAGTGTGCACGGAAATTGGGGGCTGAAATAAAATTGCTAAAACACCCTAGACCGACAAACACTTGTGCAGAAAAACTAAGACTCTTGCATGAAAATCCTGATTTTTCAGATTGGACTCTTGACAGATCTGTAAAGGCACTGTATTTTGGCAGGAGTAAACAACCTTTGATAGGAGTAGTCATCCCTGAATTAGAGAGAGATGTTGATACTAAAGATCTTTTCTATTCTAAAATAAAATTATTAAATTCCCGTGGAGAAGCTGAAAGATATTGGCCAAATCCAAAATATGTCCCTAAAGGAATGTCTTGGGGGACCTGCAGCCCATTCCCATTAGCATCAAGTGTCGGACAGGATATCAGAGATATCATAGTTGTAGACTATCTTCCCATAAAATATAAAACGGTAGATATTTCAGTAGGTGGAGAAAGTGAGGAAATGCACGAGGTTTCTATGCATCTTCCATATGGTGCAATATATGACATACTTTCTCTTCAATTTGGAAAAAGAATTCATCTAAGTCGCCTCACTTAAAAACTTTCTTGTAAAATATCTCCCTGTTTATGTCCTGCCTGGTCGGAAAGAGGTTGCTAAAGAGACCTCTGAATGAATTTTTTTTGTATTTCTCACCTGTGAGGGATGCGGCAAGTTTCATAATCTCCTCGCTTCCCTCTGAGCCCGGATTGTAGGTTGTTGACGGCTCCATATTGGAAAGTGCCCTTAAAACATCCAAATCATGGGGTATGACTGCGAGTACAGGAATATCCAGGGTAGATTGAACGTCATCCATAGAAAGCTCAAAATCTTTTTTGTGCACTTTGTTCAATATTATTCCAGAGATAGGAATCCCTCTCTGTTTTGCAAGCTTGGCAGCTTTTAGACTTGCACTCATGGTCGGATGATCCGGAGTTGTAACAACGAGAATTTCATCAGATGCCAGCATAACTCCGAGAGTCTCTTCATCAAGAGAAGGAGAAGAATCTATGATAATCGTGTCGTAACTTCTTTTTATGTTCTTCAGATGATCCTTAAGCTTTAGAGGATTGACTTCAGCACCCTTGAATACAGAAGCAGGAAGAACATCAAACCCAAGATAAGGCTGAGATTGCACAGCTTCCCTGACTTTCGCGTTTCTGTTCAGAACATCGTGAAGGGTTTTTTCAGGATTAATTATATTCAGGTGCAATCCGAGGTTTGGTGAAGAAAGGCTGCCGTCGACGAGAAGTGTTCTTTTCCCAAGTTTGGAGAACGCTCCACCAAGTGCGGAAACAATAGTTGTCTTGCCAACACCTCCTTTAAGGCTCACTATGCCTATGGTTTTACCCATAAAAAAACCAAGCTTTTTATATTTAAATATCTTTAAGTCGATTGCATTTAAAAAATTTTTATTTTTTCATCCTTATTCTTTTTACTCTGCAATGCACGAAAAAATTTAAAAACGAACTTTTTCATCTAATGAGATGCCAAAAGAAAAAAACACAGAAAAGCCAGAGGCAAAGGCAGAGAAAATATCCCTGGAAGAATTCAAAGCCAAAGTTATAGAACTGGCTGAAAAAGGAATGACCTCTGAAAAGATAGGGGAGGCCTTGAGACAGCAGGGAATTCATCCGAAAGAGCATGGAAAAATCTCAAGGATTCTGAAGGGAAAGGGTCTTTACCATCCTCCTGAAATAAAAAATATAAAGGAAAAGCTGGAGAGAGTGGCCGCGCATAAAGAAAAGCATATTCAGGACAAAAGGGCAAGGAGAGAGCATGAGAGAATATTCTCTCTTTTGAAAAGACAGAAGAAATATCATAATATAACTTAATATTCAAGGCTTTAGAAAATGAAAAAAGAGGGGTTTTCCTTTACTGAAAGTATGAAAGATGCAGTTAAAAAATTCTTAGAAATATCAGGAAAGCAGGAAATTCTGATTGTCAGTCATTTTGACACCGACGGAATTTCTTCTGCCGCAATAATGATTCAAGCACTTAAAAGAATGGACAGAAAATTTTCCGTGAAGATATTAAAAGTATTGAACAAAGATTTTATCGACAAGCTTGAAAAAAACAAGCCCGTGGTTTTTTTGGATCTTGCCTCAGGAATGTTGAGCCATATAGGAGATAGTGGATTGCAGAAAGTTTTTATCATAGACCACCATGAAATTATCCAGCAAATACCAAAAAATGTGATAATTGTGAATCCTATGATTCATGATAAGGAAAAAATAAGCAGTTCTGGTCTTACTTACCTGTTTTGCAAAGAAATTAATGTCGAAAACAAAAAACTTGCAAAGCTTGCTGTTCTTGGAATGATGGGGGATTCAATGGAGGAAAATATAGATCAACTCGATAAAGCGATTCTCGAAGACCCTGAAATAAAAAGAAAGCGCGGCCTCCTGATATATCCATCAACAAGGCCTGTAAACAAGGTGCTCGAATACAATTCCGATCCTTATATTCTGGGAGTTACAGGAAACCCTGCCGGAGTCACAGAACTATTAAGAGAAGCCGGCATGAATCCCTTAAATGGAAAATACAAAAGCCTTATAGAATTAAATGGGGAGGAAATGGAAAAACTTGTGACTGCAATAATGTTGAGAAACCCTAATACAAAGAACAAAGATATAGTCGGAAACATTTTTCTTCTTAAATTTTTTAATAAGCTGGAGGATGCTAGAGAGCTCAGCGCAAGGGTGAATGCCTGTTCAAGGCTTGACGAGTCACAAACAGCACTCCAATTTTGCATAGAAGTTCCTGGCGCAAGAAAAAAGGCAGAGGCAATCCATGTAAGGTACAAACAGCACCTTATCTCTGGACTTGAATTTGTAAGAAACTCTGAAAACATACATGGAAAAGGATTTTTGATAATAAACGCCAAGGACAGCATAAAAGACACAATAGTAGGAACAATTGCAAGCATACTTTCAAATTCTTCCTTGTATGACGAAGGGACGATAATAACAACAATGGCTTACTATGAGGACAAGATAAAAATTTCTTCCAGAAATGTTGGTAGAAAGGGAAGAAACGTCCGTGAAATTCTTGATTCAATAGTAAGTGAAATTGGAGGGGAAGTCGGAGGTCATGAATTTGCAGCCGGCTGCATGATAAGCAGAGACAAAGAAGACCACTTTATAGAGGCTTTAAGAAAGAGTTGCGAGATAGAATTGGTAAAGATTTAAGGAACTTCTTAGAAATAAAAACCTTATTCACTTCATCTAAAAAATAAATTATGTAGATTTCCTTCATAATCTTTAAAAACCGTCGGCTTCAATTTCTAATAAATGGCACCCTTAGAAGTTTTAGTGACTGGCGGCGCAGGTTTTATAGGAAGTAATCTGGCTTTGGAGCTAGAAAAAAACAGGCATAAAGTCACAATTGTTGATAATCTATTTTCAGGAACAGAAAATAATTTAGTTGATTTCAAGGGAAAATTTATGAATTCAGATATTTCAAAACAGGTAAAATTTCCTGGCGAGTTTGACATTATTTTTCATATGGCTGCAATAACAGACCCTAGATACGAGAAAGATGAGGATATGTATGAAAAGAATCTTAATGGTTTTAAGTTAATGTTGGGCTTAGCATTGAAAAGTAATTCTAAGTTTGTCTACGCATCGACGGCTAATTTGTATGGAAATGGCCCTATTCCAATGAGAGAAGACCAAAAGAAAGAGATAATTACGGAATATGGCAAATCAAAATTAGAGATGGACGAAATGGCGGGCGGGCATTTTGGAAAGATGCACGTGGTTGGATTAAGGTATTTTAATGTTTTTGGTCCTAGAGAAGCCCACAAGGGCAGGTCAGCCAGCATGATTTATCATCTCTATAAAGCAATGAGAGAAGGAAGAGTGCCAAGATTATTCGAGTTTGGTGAGCAGAAAAGAGATCACATCTATGTTAAAGATGCAGTTAATGCAACAATAAAGGCAATAAATGCTCCTTCGGGAATTTATAATGTCGGAACAGGAATCGCAACAGACTTTAATGAACTTGTTGAGATTTTAAATGAAACCCTGGGGACAAAGTTAGAAACAGAGTATTTCAAGATGCCTTATGATCCAAGAACATATCAAACAAATACGCAGGCAGATACAACTTCGGCTGAAAAGAATCTTGGGTTTAGAGCAGGGTTTTCTCTTAAAGAAGGAATAAAAGACTACATAAAATGGCTCGAGGAGAATACTTCATGATTCTCGTGATGCATAATCTTTAAAACCCGGCTATTTCTCCATAAATTATGAAATTAGAATCCGGAGATGTGGTGCTTTGCACTGTTGACAGGATAGTCGGAACAAATGTATTTGTGAATATAGAAGGCGACGGAGAAGGGTCTATCGTTTTTTCTGAAATTGCTCCCGGAAGGATAAGGAATATAAGAGATTATGTATTTCCTAAAAAAAAGATAGTGTGTAAGGTTCTCAGAATATCTGGGGACAGAGTAGACCTTTCTTTGCGCAGAGTCACATTAAAAGAGCAAAAAGAGCTAAAGGAGGTGTATAAGCAGGAGAGGAGTCTCATTAATATTCTAAAAACTATTTTAAAAGAAAAAGCAGAAAATGTCCTCGAAGAAATCTCTAAAAGAGGAGGCATTCAAAGTTTTTTGGAAAAAATAAGAAATGATCCGGAAGAACTTGAAGAGCTGATAGGGAAACAAGACTCCAAAAAAGTCTTAGAAATTTTTAAAGCCCAAAAACAAAAAAAAGCTGTTGTGAAAAAGGAAA